>JAHFEI010000098.1:2208-7270 GCA_023248615.1 Nitrospinales bacterium
TTCCCCCCCCCCCAAAAAAGTTTTTTTAGAAAAATACCCTTTTAGGAGTACTTCTACTCCAAATAATTGATATATAAATAGTTATATTTGCAGCACAACTTTTAATCAACCTTTAAATTCAGATACTTCCAAAATTACCAGCTTTTGAGCCTCCCAAAACCACAAAAATCATCCTTGACGCACTAGATATAGACATATATAACTACTCCACATACTATATATGGGTTTTTGACTTGTACCAAGGTTAGGGCGTATTAAACTGTCTGTGTAGGGGGTGAGCAATGGGGGAAACAATTTCTACAAAGGGCCGTAAGATGAAAGAATCAACTCCGAAAGATAGCAAAACAGCGCTTACCGAGAACGCCATTAAGGTTCTGGAGCGCCGTTATCTCTCCAAAAACGACGAAGGTGAGACTATCGAGACCCCGGCACAGCTTTTCCGTCGTGTGGCCAGGAACGTCTCGCAGGCAGACGCATTCTACGAGCCGAATGTGGACCTTTCCACAGTAGAGAACGAGTTTTACGAAATGATGGCATCGCTCGAATTCCTGCCGAACTCCCCTACCCTGATGAACGCGGGCAAGGAACTCCAGCAGTTGTCGGCATGTTTCGTACTCCCCATAGAGGATTCCATGGAATCCATCTTTGAGACGGTAAAGGACACCGCACTTATACACAAAAGCGGCGGCGGCACCGGCTTCTCGTTTTCCCGCTTGCGCCCCGCCGGTAGCAGGGTTAAATCCACCAGCGGCGTATCGTCCGGCCCGGTCTCCTTTATGAGGGTATTCGACGCCGCAACGGAATCGGTAAAACAAGGCGGCACGCGCCGCGGGGCCAATATGGGCATACTGCGGGTAGACCATCCGGATATCATGGATTTCATCGCGTGCAAGGCGGACGGAACTGCGTTTTGCAACTTCAACATATCCGTAGCGGTTACGGACGCCTTCATGTCTGCCCTTATGGAAGGCAAGGATTACGACCTCATAGACCCATACACCAAATCCGTGGTCGGCAAGATGGACGCGGAAAAGGTGATGGAAAGCATAATCCACTACGCATGGAAAAACGGCGACCCCGGCATAGTTTTCATAGACCGGATAAACAAGGATAACCCAACCCCGCACGTTGGCGAGATGGAAAGCACAAACCCGTGCGGCGAGCAACCGCTCCTTCCGTACGAGTCGTGCAACCTGGGCTCCATCAACCTGCCAAACTTCGTAAAAAACGGCGTACTGGACTGGAATGCGCTGGAGCGCGTGGTTTTCTCGGCGGTGCATTTCCTGGACAACGTAATAGACATGAACCGCTACCCCATCCAAAAAATCGAGCGGATGACCAAGGCCAACCGCAAGATTGGCCTTGGCGTGATGGGCTTTGCCGACATGCTGATAATGCTCGGCATACCCTACAATTCGGAAGAGGCGGTGGATATGGCGGAAAAGCTTATGCACTTCATCAATGCCGAATCGAAAAAAGCATCGCAGGGGCTGGCGGAAAAACGGGGCGCATTCCCGAACTTCCGCGGTAGCACCTACGACAAGCCGAAAGCGCCCAAACTACGCAACGCCACCACAACTACGATAGCCCCCACCGGCACCATATCTATAATCGCGGGCGTATCGTCCGGCATAGAGCCGCTGTTCGCCGTATCCTACATCCGAACGGTGATGGACAACGACAAGCTGGTAGAAGCCCATCCGTTGTTCGAGCAGGCGGCGAAAGAGCGCGGGTTCTACTCCGCCGACCTTATGCAGAACATAGCGCTTAAAGGGAGCGTACACGGCCTGAAAGAAGTGCCGAAAGACGTGGCAAGCCTTTTCGTAACCTCGCACGAGATAGCGCCCGAATGGCATATCAGGATGCAGGCGGCGTTCCAGAAACATACCGATAACGCCGTAAGCAAAACGGTGAACTTCTCCAACAGCGCTACGGAAAAAGATGTGGAAAACGCCTACATGCTCTCATACGACACCGGTTGCAAGGGCGTAACAATCTACCGCGACGGCTCACGCGACGGGCAGGTGCTATCCACAGGGCAGACAGGCGCAAAGAAAGAAGCGGCCACCGCCGTTGCCACAGACCACAAACTAAGCCCCAAGCCGCGCCCATCGGTAGTAAGGGGAGCCACACAACGGCTTACCACCGGATGCGGCAAAATTTACGTCACCGTAAACGAAGACGAAAAGGAAAGCCCTTTTGAGATGTTCGTGCAAATCGGCAAAGCTGGCGGATGCGCCGCTTCCCAAACGGAATCCATAGGCAGGCTGGTTTCACTGGCACTGCGCTCCGGCATAGACGCGAACGAACTGGTGAAACAGCTCATCGGCGTATCCTGCCACCTGCCGGCGTGGGATAACGGCGGCAAGGTGCTAAGTTGCGCGGACGCGATAGGCAAAGCGCTCTCCCGCTATGCTCGCAAAGATTTCACGGAACAGCCCAAGGGCAAATCGGGTAACGGCAACGGCAATGGAAACGGGATAGAGCACTTCGATGCCAGCATAAGCGTGGGCGCATGCCCGGATTGCGGCGGCTCGCTGGAATACGCCGAAGGGTGCATGACATGTAGGGGTTGCGGCTACTCGAAGTGTTCCTGACGGTGTAGTGTCCATATAACGGCTTTACACAAGGATATATATGTTCCGGTAGCGACGGACTTTAGTCTGTCTTGCGCCTGTCAGGGCGCAACAATGGCCTTTGGGCCATTTCCGGCGCGGCTTGGATATGTTTGTTCCGCACCTCCTTGCAGGATAAATCGGTAGTGGGTCGGTTTGAATGGGCAACACATTATTCCCCACTTGTCATACCTGCGGAAGCAGGTATCCAGTTATTTCTCTTCTGGATTCCCGCTGGAGTTTACCCCGCACGAGATGCGGGGCGGGAATGACAAACATGGCGCTACCGTGAAACAATTTCAAAACAACACACTACCGATAGAAGACTGTTACAGCCACAACCCGTTAAAATATGATAGCATGGCCCCGTTAGTATCTGTTTTTCAGCCACAGGAGAAGCGGATTTTAACCATTTAGGCAAGGGCCATCCGGGAAATATTGGATCACTTATGGCTCTGGAAAATGCGATTGGAGGTAAACTCGAATGAACAACCCGACTGGTGTCGCCCAAAATTCAGGGGACATCCTGATTGTTGATGATGACCTCGACGGACTAAAATTGCTCGCCAAAGTTTTAAGCAACACTGGCTATAGCGTTCGCTCTACCAGCAATGGCGAACTGGCCCTGCGTAGCGTGCAAGCCAAACATCCGGATTTGATTTTGCTCGATATCAAGATGCCCGGAATTGATGGGCTGGAAGTCTGCCAGCGCCTCAAAGCGGATGAAACGACGAGGGATATTCCGATCATTTTCATCAGCGCTGTCATGGACGCAGAGACAAAGGCCAAAGGGATTGAACTTGGCGCGTTAGATTTCATAACCAAGCCGTACCACGCCAAGGAGTTGCTGGGCCGAGTACACCTCTTTATTGAGTTGAAGAATAGGTTGGACTTAATCCAACTCCAAAACAGGAAGATTAAAGAATCCGAGATGGTCTTCCGTTCGATAGCGGAAACCGCCACAGATGCTATTGTGACCGCCGATAACGAGGGGAAAGTGATTTTATGGAACCTTGCGGCGGAAAGGATATTCGGCTATGCAAGCACGGAAATTATCGGCAAGCCGCTTACGATGCTTATGCCGGAACGGTTTAGGGCGCAACACAATGCGGGCATTGCGCGGATTAAGGCGGGCGGAGAGAAAAGGGTTATTGGCAGGACGGTAGAACTGGTGGGCTTGCACAAGGATGGCTCCGAATTTCCGATAGAGCTTTCCATCTCAACTTGGGAGGCTGGTGGCAAAGCCTGCTTCACGGGCATTATACGGAATATTGGACGCAGAAAATTGGAAGAGGAAAAGCTAAAGCAGAGCAACGAAGAACTGAAGCGTTCAAATACCGCACTGAAGATTCTAAGCGAGGGCAACAAGGCCCTGATTACCTCCGTAGATGAGGGTGAACTGCTTAAGTCGGTCTGTCATACTATTGTCCATGTCGGCCAGTTCCGGTTTGCATGGGTAGGTATTGTTGCACAAGACGAGGCAAAAACGCTTAGGCCGGTAGCCAGCTTTGGCATAGGCGATGGGTACCTTGACGTACTCAACATTTCACTAACCGATGAAAAGCGCGGCTCCGGCCCCACCGCCATAGCAATCAAAAATAACACTCCTTACGTGGTCTACGACATTGAAACCGAGGATAGGTTTGCGCCATGGCGTGAAGAAGCGCACAAAAGGGGATACCGTTCGTCGGCGGCACTCCCCATGAGCTACGAGGGGGAGGTTGTCGGGTCGCTCAACATTTATTCCGAAAAAACGAATACCTTCGGCGAAACAGAAGTTGGGTTACTCCTGGAGCTTGCCAGCGATTTGGCTTTCGGCCTGCACTCCCTTAGGGAGAGGGCCGAAAAAGACAGGACGACAAAGGAACTGTATTCGCTTATGGTGACCGCCACAGATGCGATAATCACCGCCGATGACGAGGGGAAGGTAATTATTTGGAACCGGGCGGCGGAAAGGATATTCGGCTATGCAAGCACGGTAATTATCGGCAAGCCGCTTACGATGCTTATGCCGGAACGGTTTAGGGCGCAACACAATGCGGGCATTGCGCGGATGAAGGCGGGCGGATAGAAAAGGGTTATTGGCAAGACCGTGGAACTGGTGGGCTTGCACAAGGATGGCTCCGAATTTCCGATGGAGCTTTCCATCTCAACTTGGGAGGCTGGTGGCAAAGCCTGCTTCACCGGCATTATACGGGACATCACCGAGCGTAAACAGGCGGAAAATCGTCTGGAGCAGAGCAACGAAGAGCTGAAAAATGCCCTGCAAAACCTTGAGACATCGCAAGCTTTGCTGATGCGTAGCGACAAGCTGGCATCCGTCGGCACGCTGGCGGCGGGTGTGGCGCACGAGATACTAAACCCGCTCAATATCATCAGCACCATCGTGCAGATGATGATGTACGAGGAAAAGTGGCAATCCGAAAATGAGAACCTGCAGGAAATAA
>JAHFEI010000002.1:0-14001 GCA_023248615.1 Nitrospinales bacterium
GTCGCCGGCCATCCCCATCAGGCTTATCTCCGGACAGGCTATCTCCTCCCGTCCCACCGCCCTTGCCTGTTTCGGTTTAGAGGCGGCCTCCTTCTCTTTCATGCCGAGCACATCTTTGCGGGATAGCATCATACGCGCCCCGCCGCAAAGCACTTCCACCTTTCCGTCATCCGCGAAACGGACGAGCTGGGCCTTGCGATCCAGCGGGACAACCCAGACGTGCTCCCCTTCTTTCACCGACTCCAGCGGGACGGAATCAGGCCGGTGGATTTCCTCCACCAACGCGTTCTCCATTTCTTTCAATTTCTGCGCGATATCGGCCTTTGCCTTTGCCTCCCCATCGTGCGCCTGCCGCACCATTTCCAGCACTTCCTCTCGCGCTTTTGCTATCTCGTCTTTCAGCTTCCGGCGCTTGTCGCGCTCAAACTCGTTTTTCAGGCTCTCGGCTTCCGCCAGCTTCGCGGAAAGCTCCGCCTCCATCTGCCGCACCCGCGCTTCCCTGGCGGAGTATTCGGCAAGCGCCTTGTCCATCTCATCCGCCTTTTTTTGCAAATCCAGCAACGCCGTTTGGTAGCGGTCTTGCGTATCGGAAAGTTTTGCTCGCGCGTTTTTTAAAATTCCCTCGGGAATGCCCACAGAGGCCGCCACATCCAGCGGATGGCTGACGCCGGGATGCCCCTTGGTAAGCCGGAAAGTGGGGCGATTATCCGCGCCGAAACCCATGGCGGCGTTCACCATGGCCGGATTTTCCTGCGCCGTTATTTTCAGCCCCGGAAGATGGGTAGACACGAAGGTGTGGCATTCCTTTTGGGCTAGGTAATCCAGCATAGCTTCCGCGAGGGCCGCCGCCTGCGATGGGTCGGTGCCGTTCAATATTTCATCGACAATAACCCATGTGCCAGGTGCCGCGCCGCTTATCGCATCCTTCATCCCGCCCAACTGCGCGGTGAAGGTAGATTCCCCATCGGCGATGGACTGCTCGTCACCGGCAATGGCGAAAAGTTTTACGGCGAAGGGAAACTCTGTTCCAGGCGCCACGGGGGGGAATATGCCACATCCCGCCAGAAGGTTGCAAAGCCCGATGGACTTTAACATTACGGTTTTACCGCCAGCGTTTGGGCCGGAGATTATAAGTGTTTTTTCCCCTTCCTGCATCAACAGGTCGTTTGCCACCGGTTTCCCGCCAGAGAGTTCCATTAGAGGGTGGCGGATGCCCAGCATCCTTACCGGCCCGCCGGAGGAAAACCCGGGACGCACGCCATGCAACATGGCGGACAGCGCGGTGCGGGCGCAGACGAAATCAATGCGCCCTATTATTCCGTAGTCCCGCAAAATATCGCTTTCGTGGCTTATTGCCGCATGCGCCGCCTGCCGCATGAGGCGGTGTACCTCCTCGTCCCGCTCGGCCACCGCTTCCTGGAGAATGTTATTTTCCTTCACCAGTTCCTGCGGTTCCATAAATACCGTTTTGTCCGACCCGGATATGCCGTGAATTATGCCGTTGAAACTGTTTTTGTATTCCGCCTTTATCGGAAGTACCAGCCGGTCATTGCGGACTGTTACATAGGAATCCTGGAGCCTGTCGGCCATATCTTCCCTTCCCAGCATCTCCTCCGCTTTCTGGTGTATACGTTGCCTCAATGAACTTATGCGCGATTCCAGCTCCATCAAGAGCGCGGAGGCGGTGGGCTTTATTACCCCGTCGCTGGAGAAAGTGGCGTTGTAAAGCGATATCAACCCATCCATCGCGGCAAAATCGAGGCACCGTTCCAGCAACTGCGGCGCTTCGCTGTCGCGGATGAAATCGACCATACGCTCCACCTGCCACAGGAAAGTAAGGAACCGCTGTATCTCTTCGGCTTCCGGTAACACCCCCTTGCGGATGCGGTTCAACATCTGCTCTGGGTCTGCCACCTCGGAGGGAAAAAGCACAAGGCCGGATTGGACTAGCACGACCATCTCCGCAGTTTCGTCCAGAAGCCGCTCCGCCTCATCCTGCCGCGCCGCAGGGGAAAGGCTCATGCATATATCCCTGCCAAGCGCCGTCTTGCAAAGCGATGAGAGTTCGCGGCATATTTCATGGAATTCCAGTGCGCGCGATGTACGTGCGAACGCCTTATCTGCGGTGGGAATCATAGGGATAAGCCAGGTATGGAGCGAAAAGCTGCCGCCAACGCATCCAGGCGGATATCTAGCGCTGTGGCAAGTAACGGGATGAAGCGGTTGGAAGCCTTTGCCACTATATTGCCCGAGGCACTATTCGCCTCTTTCCCGTTTTTCTTTTTCCAGGCGCTCGCGGTTTGCGCCGAATGTGAAGTAGTTGACCCACGATGTAATCTTGGCGGCAAGCGCTATGCCCGCCACTAATGCGGCGACCATAAGAAAGGATTTCATGCGCTAAGCGGTGACCTGCTGGGCCACCTCTTCCTTGATGAACAGCTCTATCACGTCGCCGACTTTGATGTCGTTATAGTTTTCTATGCCGATACCGCACTCGTAGCCTGCCAGCACTTCGCGCACATCGTCCTTAAAACGCCGCAACGAGGAAACGGTGCTGGTAAATACCACCACGTTGTCCCGCAACAGGCGGCAGGGCATGCTTCTTTTCACCTGCCCGTCTGTGACCATGCATCCGGCAATAGTGCCGAGCTTTGATATCTTGAAGGCAGAGCGCACATCGGCGCGACCTACAACCTTTTCCACTATACGCGGCTTTAGCATCCCCTTCACGGCGGCGGTTATGCTGTCCGCCACTTCATAAATGATGTTGTACATCCGCATGTCTATCTTTTCCCTTTGCCCAAGCTGTTTGGCCTTTTCCGTGGGGCGGACGTTAAAACCTATCACTATGGCATCGGAGGCGTCTGCAAGCATCACGTCGGTTTCCGTAATCGCGCCGACGCCGCTATGTATGACCTGGAGCTTTACATGGACGAATGAAAGTTTTGAAAGAAGCTCCTGCACAGCCTCCACAGAGCCTTGGGTGTCGCCCTTCAACACAAGCTTCAGCTCCAGCATTTCGCCTTCGTGCAGGTTTTCCACCACGTTTTCCAGACGGATATGTTGCTTGGTTACGCTTTTTTTCTCCCTTGCCGAGTCTATCCTTGACTGGGATATCTGACGCGCCTTGCGCTCGCTTTCGACAACAGTCAATATTTCACCGGGTGTACATGCGTCTGTGGCTCCCAGGAGTTCTACCGGCATGGAAGGCCCGGCCTCTTTTACCTGCGCCCCCTTGTCATTCACAAGGGCACGGACTTTACCGCTGACAGAGCCGACAACGAACGGATCGCCTATCCTCAGCATCCCGCGGTTCACGATAAGCGACACCACGGGCCCCCGGTTTTTTTCCAGCCTAGATTCAATGACCGTAGCCGCTGCCGACTGTTGCGGCTCCGCACGGAGGTCTAAAACGTCTGATTGGAGCTGTATCATCTCCAAGAGGTGATCCAATCCCACGCCTGTTTTTGCCGACACGTTGCAATATACCGTCTGTCCGCCCCATTCTTCGGCCACGAGGCCGTACTTGGTCAGTTCCTGTTTTATCTTGTCCGGCATCGCACCCGGTTTGTCTATCTTGTTTATAGCCACCAGTATCGGCACGTTTGCGGCCTTTGAGTGGTTAATGGCTTCCACCGTCTGCGGCATTACGCCATCGTCCGCCGCCACAACCAGCACAACCAGGTCTGTTACCTTCGCTCCGCGTGCGCGGAGCGCGGTAAAGGCTTCGTGGCCTGGAGTATCTATGAAGGTGACGCTACCGGTTGAGGTGATGATGCTGTATGCGCCGATATGCTGGGTTATGCCGCCCGCTTCCTTGCCAGCCACGTCGGTTTTCCGTATAGCATCCAGAAGCGAGGTCTTGCCATGGTCAACGTGCCCCATGATAGTGACAACCGGAGGCCGTATAGGCAGGTGAGATGTATCCACGGCATCAGCCTTGCTCGCCACAGCCTCGATGAGCTCTTTAACTTTTACGGTAAAGCCCATCTCCTTGGCAAGGTCGGTGGCAAGGTCTATGCCGATAATCTGGTTCAGCGTTACGGCGGTGCCTTTCAGGAAAAGCCTTTTAATGACTTCCGAAACGGGCACCCTGAGTTTTTCCGCAAATTCCTTTACGACCATCGCCTCTTCAATAATGACAGTCCTGGCTTCTTGGTCTCTCTTTGCCCGCTCCTCATCCTCAATCATTTTTTCGAGCTGGCGCGTCTCTTCCATCTCCGCTTTTCTTTTGATAAGGAGTTCTTTCGCATTTTTCTTGGCGTCTTCGGCCCTTTGCCGCATGTCGTTATCGGCCTTTTTCTGGGCCTCTTCCGCTATTTTTTTATTATGGATAGCCAATTTTTCTGCGGCTTTGCGTTCTTCCTCGGCCTTCTTGGCCGCTTCTGCCCTACGCTTGGTCTCCGCCTCTGCCCTCAGCTTGGCTTCCGCCTCCGCCTCTTCCTCTCGCAAGATGGCCTGTGCGGACTTTCCAGGCTTTACCGCCGGTGTAGCCTTTACGGATGCGGCCTTTTCAGTGACGGCCTTTTTGGAAGTCGATCTTTTTTTGGCCGCTTGTGAAGCCTTTTCTTTTTCGGCAGCAAGGGCCTTTGCCGAAAGTGCGGAAACAACCTTCTTCACCAACGCTATGGAGGATGCGTCTATGGAAGACGATGCGGTTTTTTCAGTTATCTTAATTTTCTTGAGTTCGGCGACAATGAATGCGCTTGAAACGCCCAGTTCCGCCGCCAGTTCGCTAATTCTCATTAAAAACTCCTCATAAGTGGCTAACTATAACACAATTGTCCCATCGTGTGCGCATTATGCGGACGCTTTTTTTGCCCCCGTGATGGCAAAAGCGGATTTTTTAAAAACCTCTTTGGCGGCAAGCCTCTTCAGGCTCCAACGGCGACGAAAATCGGCGATGGCGCGGTTTCGAGGGGCAAGCGGTAAAAAAATTGGTAGCGGGGGCAGGATTTGAACCCACGACCTTCGGGTTATGAGCCCGACGAGCTACCAGACTGCTCCACCCCGCACCGAAAGAATACTATCTGCCATTGCAGGTGAAATGTCAACCACCCATAATCGGAAAATTATCGCGCCCCCAACATGCGCGAATAGACATCCTTGAATTTACGATAATTGGCGGGGAGATATCTCCCCAACAGCAACTCAAATAATTTTGTAAATACGCAGGACATCCTGCAACTTTTGACGGTTGGCGGGCGACATGGCGGTAAGCGGCAAACGGACTTCTTCTTTTATCCTGCCCATCATAGCCAATGCGGTTTTGGCCGGGATGGGATTGGTTTCAAAAAACATCGCCTTGCTGAGGGTGCGCAGTTCAAAATGCAAGTCCAGCGCCTCCTGCGTCTTCCCGCTAAAGAAACAGTCGTGCATGCGAGCCATCTTTTCCGGTACCACGTTTGCCGTAACGGAAATCGACCCGGCTGCGCCAACGGCCAGTAGTGGGTAATTGATAAAGTCGTCGCCGGAGAAAAGCAGGAAATCTTTCGGGCAAAGCGCAAGGACATCGACGGCCTGCTCTACGGAGCCGGAAGCCTCTTTGATGCCGATGATATTCGGATGCGAGGAGAGGAGCGCAACAGTTTCCGGCATCATGTTGCTGGAGGTGCGGCCCGGCACGTTATAAAGTATCTGCGGAACCTGCACCGCATCCGCAATGGCGGTGTGGTGGCGGAAGAGGCCTTCCTGCGTCGGCTTGTTGTAGTAGGGAGATACCAAAAGCAAGGCGTCCACCCCGGCATCCTTTGCCTGTTTGGAGAGGTCTATCGCCTCGGCGGTGGAATTGCTTCCGGTGCCGCCGATAACCTTCATCCTCCCCTTGGCGGCCTGCACGGCCCAACGGATTACCTCGATATGCTCGCTGTAATCCAGCGTTGCCGCCTCGCCGGTGGAACCGCACGGAACAATGCCGTCCGTACCGCTTGCTACGTGCCATTCTATGAGGTCGAAATAACGCGCCTTGTCCGGCTTGCCATTTTCAAACGGCGTCACAATAGCCGCTATGGAACCTTTAATCATCTTTCTCCTTAAACCTTAAACAGGCACATAGTATAAATGATTTCCCGCAGAAAAGTCATCTCGCCCCATGCTGACCGGCCGTCAGGCATCCTTGCCGCCAAGCCCTTTGCGCACGGAGATGCCGGTGTTTACCAAAAATGCGGCAAGCGCCAACGCGTTCAGGAGGCCACCCCACATGCGAATACCATCCAAGGGTATTATATCGGCGGCAACCCTTAGGGCCACGGAAATGTGCAATAGGGCAAGATGCAGGTAGAAAGCCGGGCGGTATGGCACCGTAACACGTAGCACAGCCGGGAAAATAATGGGGGCATGCCCGAAAATCATGCTGAAGGCGAAACCCAAAAATGTCATATGGAGGATCGCGTCGTATCCGTTTCCGGGCATCCAGCCGGTTTGCAGAAAAAGCATTATCCCGCCGAACCCCAGCCAGAAATAGCCAAGCAAAAGGGATACCGCCACAAACTTGGTGAGTCCTTGTTGCAACACCGTCCTTCTGGCAATATCGTACCGGGCTAGCCATAGCGCTATTGCAACCATTCCTATGCCCATAACTTTAATCCCCTTATCCGGCACGAATGACGACCAAACCAGCCCAGCCAGCAGAATGCCCAAAGAGGCGGCAAATATCTGGCGCGCCAAGCGCGGAGGCTCCGCAAACCGGCTCAGTTCCAGCCGCTCGCCTACAATGGTCAATATCAAAAACCCGCACCACCACAACACAAATCCGTAGACAGGATATCCTTTCAGCCATGCCACGTTTCCTATGAGCCATGCTATTGCGCCCAACGTCATTGTGAGGTTGAACATCTCGAACTGCCTGCGGAGTATCACGGCATATACGGCGGATATTATGGCGGAGGACAGCAACACCATCATCACGCCAGCGGTATTGGCGCCGGACAAAAGGGCGAGAACACCCAACGCCGCAAAAAGAGGTGCGGCATATCCCCACGGCCTGCCTAGGGCAACGGCCCTTTCAATCCCTATTACGGCACCTAAAAACCCGGAAACCATCAACGGGCCATGCAAACTTGGCAAATCCTGAGATGGTGAGGGTAGGTTCCAGCCAAAGCGCAAAAGGCCAGCCAACATCCCGGCAAACAGGGCTAGCATCCCTACTGCCATCAAAGGGAACCGGATACGGTACCAAAAATCCATTTTACTTATTTGCCCATTTGTTTTTTTGCCGCTTCCGACATCATGCCCGGAATCCAGGGCGGCTCCCACGTTATCTCCGCCTTAACCGACTTTAGCTGCGGGTATTTTGTACGCAAAAGGCTTTCAACCTGCCGGGTAATATGTTCCCCCAGCGGGCATGATTGGGAGGTCATCGTCATTGTGACCATAAGTGCCCCGTCCGTCTCATCCAGCCGATATACAAGACCGAGATCGACTATATTTATTCCCACTTCGGCATCAATTACATGGCGAAGCGTATCCAGGATTTCATCTTGCGGTACCATTATCTCCTCCCCGTTTGCCGCTAAAGCTGGCGGTTCGTGCGGCTCCATCCTGCCGGAGGTTTTGCCATGCCCCGTGTGCGACCACCGCACGTTTAAGTATTGCACCCAAACGCGGCTTGATAAAAGAACTTTTTTTGTGCCGCCATATTTGATTATTGGACGCGGGAGATGTATAAAAGCCTCATGCCTAAACCGATTATCGGGATTACCACCGATGCCGAATCCGTAAAAAACAGCAGGGGTGTCGTGGAACAACACTACTTCCTGAAAAGGGCTGTTGCCGATGCCGTTTCATCTGCCGGTGGCGAACCTGCCATCATCCCGTTTTGCAGTTCGGCCAAGGAAGCAAAAAGTAGGGTGGAAAGGATGGACGGCCTTTTGGTATCAGGGGGGAATTTTGACATCCATCCATCCTTCTACGGCGAGAAAAAAAATGTGCGTTGCGGCGCGGTGAATACGGAAAGGACCAAAAGCGAAATGTTGCTCCTAGGAGCCGCGCTGGTAGCCGGTATCCCTGTGCTTGGGATATGCGGCGGCGCACAGCTTATCAACGTATTTTTCGGGGGGACGTTGTACCAGGATATCCCGTCGCAACTGGACGGAGCTTTAGCGCACTCGCAAAAAAAGCCACACCGCCATACTTCGCACGCGGTCAAGCCGGTCGGAAACAGCCTGCTTTCCCGGATTGTCGGAAAGCGAAGCCTGCTGGTAAATTCCACCCACCACCAGTCTGTTAAAGATGTAGGGAATGGGCTGGTAGCAAGCGCCGCCGCAACCGATGGCGTGATAGAGGCGGTGGAAACCGAAAATAACGGCGGCTTTGTGCTTGGTGTGCAATGGCACCCGGAATTTCTTACAACGCGGGGGGCGCATTGTTCGCTATTTAAAGCGCTGGTGCGGCGCGCCGCAAAAAGGTTCCCGTACAGCCCTAGAAATTGACCCTAAGGGAAACGCCCGCGATAAACAGGTCTTTATCCTCCGCAACTATGTTCCACGCTGAAGGATTGAACTCGGTGTTGTAATTCTGGGTTTTGTCATACCTCAGGTACGCTTGGACAACGTAACGCCCGAATTTCTTCTCCGGCTGGATTGAAAGGTAGTACCGTGTCATCTGCAACGGGTTTTCCACCGCCCCCCAAGGATTCGTAAACTTCGGTTTCTCGTAAGCGCCGATTTTATATTCAAGCGATGTGGAACTATCGAAATAATGGAGGTGCTTAAAGAACAGGTTCCTGCTGTTTGTGCCGCCCGGCGCCCCAAGCGACATCCCTTGATATGTGTAATCTCCCACAACATTATGGGTATAAAAATCGCGGCATACCTTTGTGTACTCAAGCCGGAAAATATCATCATCCATGGCAACAAACATTCCCATCATCTCCGAAACCTGCCGTAGCGTAAAAACAGACCTCTCCTGCCCCGGCAACTGGTCTTGCCAAAAGATATTTGCGTCCCCGCCGTCTTCCTCAAAATAAATTTTTGCGTTCCTAACTCCTGGAGACAACAAATCCAGGGGAAGGTAGAGGGATACTTCGTATCCAAAAAAACCATCGTTGTTAAACCGGCTCGTTGGAATGTTGTCATTGGTTCCCATCAATAATAGCGGGTATTCGTCCAGTGTATATCCGGGCCTGCCGTCACCACCGTAATGTTCGACCCTTGTAAGGCCCAACTCCAGCCATTCAACCGGCTTGTAATTCACGTTAACAACCAGTATCTGGGTGTTTGGCACGCTCGTGTTATCATCCCTAAGCCATCCGTTCATGATGACCAGGTCCCAGTCTCCCAGCAAATATAGCGGCTCTTCCGTAGCCAATTTGACCAAGGGGTACGGTTCGGCGTTACTGGAAAGAAGGAGTCCGCCATATTCGCCCGGCCCGATACTCACATTATCTTTTCCGGCCTCCAGCGAGAATTTCCCCACCCTGTATTTGGCGTAGGCCCTGGATATCTGGCTTTGTTTATTCCCCTCATTTACGGTCTGCTTGAGTTGGTAGTACAGCGCCAGCTCGTCACCATATGTATAATAACCATCTTCGAAAAGGAAAAGGTTGGTTCCCTTTTTCAGCCGCAACCCGGATTGGCCTTCTATAAAGCTGTTTTCCTCGTTGCCCACATAGAGCTTGGTAGTAATGCTACTCAGTAGCTTGCCGCTGGCATTTTCGTCCTCTCTTCCGGGGAAATCCACTCTTTCGTTATCGCCCACAAACTGGCCCGCCCGCCAATAGCTGAAGGGCCGTATATCCTGGTTCGCATGCGAGGCAAATCTGGAGGACTCTAGGTTGCCGTAGAAGTAGGTGTCTTCGATATTGGCATTAAGCAGCGTTTCAGCCCAGGATACGCCGGGCAAAAAGGTGAAAGTAAATATGAAAACAGCTGTTATTTTTGCGCGATAACGCATCGCCCTCTCCTAAAACCCAACAAATGCATAAAAAAAACTCCTGTCGAATATATGTCAAGTACCGGTACATTACAAGGTATATTCCTCTTTTTACATGCCCGGATTCCTCATCAGGTCTTTTCCCGGCTCACCAGTTTATTCCCTGAAACTTCGGTTATGCCTGGATTGCTTTTTCGCCGAGTTTCACCGCCATCTTCCATGCCTCCATCGCCTGCCGTTGGGCGCCTGTATACCGCTAAGCCAGACCCGATGGGATATTCCTTCGCAGGCACCTGCACTTTGGCTTGGGTGAAAACCGCCCACGGCAAAAGGAAAAAGTAGGCGTGGAACCCCGCCTTGGGCACACCGAGGTATCCCTGAAATCATGGTCGCGTAGATAATGCCTGCACGAGACGCCTGCACCCTTGGGAACTGCTGACGGTCAGGCATCCCCTCTCATTTGGATTCCCTTTGGTAGGGCCTCAGGCTTTTTTCTGGGAAAGTTTTCCTTTCCTTCCTGCGGCAATCATAGGCATCTGCAACCATATGCGTCCCATCCAAATTACTATAATAATTTGCCGGGCTGGCATGTATGGTATCGGCGCCTATGGAAGCCGCGCGTTTTTTCATCTTCCCCACCACTTCGTCAAACCCGCCGACGCCCTTGCGATACGAGAATTCTTCCAATTTACCTTTTACAACGCACACCCCCTGCTCCGTCGCCACGTCCGAGAGGACTAAAATGTCAGAGCCGTCGTCATACCTATGTGACGAGGATGCGCACCCCAAAAGAAGTAGCGTAAATACCATTCCTATCTTTCTTGTCAAAACACGCTCCAATCCAATGACGATGAATATTGCGGATGCGGGTAAGCATGATGTTGGCAATTCGCGTGAAATGCGACGGCCAACTCACGTTCTCCCAACAAACGTGTGCTAATTATATTGAATTCTGGAAAAATATAAAGACTTATTGTTTCGCTCCACAAGGACATCTGAAAGAGCCTTTTTGGGGATAACCAGTCGCCGGAGAAAAAATGGGACGGGGGATACCCCGTCCCTGTAACCGATACCGCCGCATTGCCCTGTGTCAATGCGGCGGCAATTTTCTAAGCTGGAGTACTTATTTCTTGACGTACTCGCACTTGCACATTTTGCGCAGGTGCTTGACTATGTCATGTATTTCCGGGTCGGTAAGCACGCTCTTCCACGCAGGCATCTGGGTGGACTTGCCAACAGCCGAACCGCCCTCTTTTATGGCCAGCGCGACGTTATCGTCGGAAAGCTGGGACATGTCGGGCGCGCTCGAGTGGTTTCTCGGCGCAACGGCCAAGAAGGGAGCGTTGATGCCCTTGCCAGTGCCAGCAGTGCCATGGCACTGGACACAGTAAAGTTTGTAGTTATCGTCGGCCGATTCGGCGGAGGCCGAAGCGGTCATTCCAAACATCTGAAAAAGCGCCGCAGCCAATAACACTGCGGAAAATTTCGAAAATCCTGAAGTTTTCATCAAATTCCCCCTTCCTTATTTCTGCGAAGCAATATAGTTGACGATGAGCTGCATTGCATCTTCATCGAGGTCGCGTTTAGCCATCCAGGTCTTGGTATCCCAGTACTGGGGATGGGAAACAAAGCTGTATACCCAATCCGGGTTCAGGCGTTTTCCAATTCCTTCCCACGTCGGGCAGGAGATGCCGCCCTTGCCTTCTATCTCATGGCAACCGTTGCAGGCTTCGGTCTTGATAATGAGCATCTTTGCCCGTGCCTTGGAGAAACCTGCGTCGATTTTAGCTACGCCGGTTTTCATCTTCGCATCTTTAAGGGTCATTAGGTAATCGGCCGCCGCTGCCGCATCACCAGCGCTGAGCTTGGAGGCGCATTTCGCCGGAGGAGTTGCGGTATCCGTATCACCAGTGGTCTTGATATTGTTCAGGTAAACCGTGCCGGCAGGGCGGATAACGGTCGGGTTCTGCAGGAAGCCTACAAGCCAATCCTTATTGAACTTGCTACCGGCATAGAAAAGGTCTGGCGCTTTCCTTGCCTTTATCTCGGCAATGGTCTTTGCCGTGGGGCCAGCCATTTTGTGGCAGCTATCACATTTGCCAGCCTTTACCACACCGGCGCCATCAGCTGCGAACGCAGACGGAACCGCCAGGAAAAGCGCCAGAAGAAACGTTGCAATACCTCTAATTTTCATCTCTATATCCTTTCTTGTTAAATGCCAAGTTCTCTACTTTTTCTTCAAATACCGGGCAATTGCCAACTGTCCGCCCACAAGGACTATCAAGACAAATAAGGGAACCAACACGACATCCTTACCCGTAGGCGGCTGCAAGAGCAACCAGTACCAAGTAGTCATGGTGTGTTTTGAACCCGCTTCGCCATTCGAACCGTCCCAGTTTGCAAACGCTATCGGAAGGTATTTGCCCACTTCGAACTGGGTATCCTTGTCCTTGTTCGCGGAGATGAGCTTGCGCTTCATCATCACCTTCCACGTCCCGTTGTTATACGAGCCGCTTGAGGTGAAACCGGCGGCAGCGGCATCGCCATCCGTCCTCTTGCCGGAGCCTGTATAAAGAGCCATTTTGCCAGCGGCGGGAACAGTGGTCGTACCTGCGTTCCATATCATAGTGGAAACAGGATGCGACGCGTCGCCATGGCCGAAGTACGGCTTTTCGTTGCCCGAAAGAACCTGCGCTGGAGTCTGGATGGCGATCATGTCTGGCGAAATGGTGTCCCATGCGATAGTCTCCGCTATGGCATCGCCGGGGATGCTCTTCGTCCTGTCATCCCATTCGACCATAAACGCAATTTCTTTCTCGTTATAGAAGGCTTTCACCTTTACCAGGTCGTTGGTCGGGGTGAAGAAGCGCTCCTTCTGGATTATCTGTGGCACCAGAAACAAAGCTGTGCTTTGCGCCTCGTTCCATGCCGGATCGTTTTCATCCTTGGGTAGCGTGGGGCGCAGGAAGCCCCTAACAACGGTGTCGCCTTCCTTGACCTGGCTCGTCGGATCTGCCAACGACATTACGTAGTTAACTACGTGCCAGCGGTCTTCCTCGGAAAGCTTGCCGCTAGACGTGGCCTCAGCCGCGAAAGAAGGCATTGGTGTATTCGGTATGCCGTTGGATACCCGCGCAAAAATGTCATCTGCGGTATACCCGCCACGGAAGGTCCACGGCTTGGTAAGGTTTCTGGGCCATACCCTTGCGCCGCTGTCTTCTTTCAGCTTCTTCGTCAGGTCGCCTTTACCGTTCTGCCCGTGGCACTCGAAGCACTTGGCAGTCTGGAAGGCCTTCTTACCCTTCTCGATGCTGTCTGCGGAACTCTTGATTTTCTTGCTCACATCTATCTGCGGCGGATTTGCGGCCTTGCCGAAAAGGTCAGTCAAGGACTTGATGTAGGCAACGAGGTCCCACCTGTCCTGTTCCTTGATGACGTCTTCCCATGCAGGCATACCCGTTCCAGGCATACCCTTGGTGATAATCTTGAACAGGTCTTCATCCCTTACCAAATCCGCTTTCGGCGCGCTAGACCTGTACTTGTACATGCCAAGCGAAAAATCGCGCGGAGGCGGGATAAGGAACTTAGCGGCGGGGCCGTTAGCCTCGCCTTTTTTACCGTGACACCACCAGCACTTCTTCTGGTATATCGCCTCGCCGTTCTTGGCATTGCCTGCTGCGGCAAAAGCTTCTGGAACTGGGCAAAGGGCAAATACGGCAAGAAGAAGGCTCCAAACTACAAAGCCAGGTTTTTTAATCATATTTTTTAAAGACATAGTCGCCATTTCTCCCTTCCTACTTCTCAGCTGCCACTACGGTGGTTACGCGCGGCTGATATCCGCTGTAATCGTAGATGAACATGACAACCTTCCACACTTCCTCTTCCGAAAGGTGCGTATGCCACACCGGCATCGCGGATACCCACGGAGTACCTTCGTTAGGAAGGCCAGGACCGCCTGTACTTACGCGCCAGAACACGAACGATTCCGTGAGCTGGGCGATTGTGCCTACGTCCATAAAATTTGCGGGAAGAGGATTAAAACCACTGTAGAAATGCCCCTTGCCATCCAGCTTGTCGCCGTGGCAATAGAAGCAGTTCTGGTAATAGATATTTCCACCTTCTTCAACGTTC
>JAHFEI010000002.1:14011-18728 GCA_023248615.1 Nitrospinales bacterium
AAAATTAGCCTTGTCCTCGCGGAAAGGGTTTTTAAGCGTCTGAAGGTCGAAGCTCTTGCCCCACGCACTTACGGATGCGGGCGGGGCAGGGTGTATAGACCGCAGTTCAACCGGCGCATCGAACGTCGGTTTCACATACTGGTACGCCACATAGCTACCAAGAAGGCCAACTGCGGCAATAACACCAAAGCAGATTTTTTCTTTTGCAGGATTGCTGTAAACGTCAACTATAGGATCCACCAACCCTTTGTAGCCCTCCTCATTGAAGGTAGACATCAGGAAAGCTCCGGCAATCACGAAGAACATGTACATCTTCATGACGCTGGACGGCACAACCGGCCAGGTGCCGGGGTGTGCCAGTGAGCCCAAAAACGGAACGCCTATTTTCAAGAGGAGATAGGCGACCAGAACACCAATGATAGGTTTTAAAAAATGCATCTTTTACCCCCGTCTCCCTATTTTTTCCCTAGCAGGGCGTTAACTATCAGGTTCATTTCGGACATGGTTATCTTGTCGCCCAGATCGCCCGGCATGATATCCGGGTCAAACCCTTTAACTACGTACGCATTCGGCTTCAGGATAGATTCGATAACGTACTCCTGGGCGCTATACCCTGGCTTCCTGCTGCCTGCAAGCTTTGCAACCTTGGTAAGGTCTGGCCCAAGTTCGCCAGCTTCTTCGACTCCAGGCACCTTGTGGCAAGTTACACAACCGAACTTGTTGAATGCTTCCGCTGCGGTTGCCGCCGGTTTGGGAGCAGCAGCCTCGGCGCCGCCAGCAGCAGGCGCGGGAGCGGCTCCGGTAGGCAGGGGAACCGTTACGGGAATTCCGCCAGCATTTTGGAAATATGCAATGACGGAGTTTATTTCAACATCCGATAACCCTATGGACCCCTTGTTTATCTGGGGCATCGGGCTTACCGAGTCGTTCGTTCCTGGCTTGCCGAATCCGGCAACGACGTACGCCGAAGGCTCCATCATCGATTCGCGGATATACTCTTCGCCGCTCTTGGCTTTCCCTTTATAGCGGGGATCCTTGATGCGCTCTGGCGCCCTGGTTGCGACGCCATCAAGAAGCGGAGCGCGGCCACCGACCGGGCTGTGACATAGGGTGCAGGTTCCTTTGCCGTGGAAAATTTTGTCTCCCATTGCAACGAACTGCTCCTTGGTCATCGCTCCGGTGATCTTTTCTTCGACCGGCGGCGCCTCGGGTATAACCAGCGGTATCCCGAATTTAGTGAACCCAACAAAGGCGAACATTATAACAAGGGCGTAGCCGAGGATTTTCCCCAGTTCTGTGATATTTTTATTTCCTTCCATGTATTCCTCTTAGTGATTCCCTGAAGTTTTCTTTTTAGACGCCAACTCCGGCATCCAAAACATGAAAAGGACAAGGGCGATAAAGATGATAACTATGCACGTAACCACCGTGGCAGCATATGGGAGGGTTGGCGTGAATGCATCGGCTGAGTTATCCCTCATTACCGTATAAACATGCCAGTGCTGGCGGATGGCCGACCGGACATACCCCATGAGGCCCATCAGCCATGTGAAGCCGATGGTAAGGGTGAATAGCGCGTACTGAGAGCGTACCGGCATATTCCCCCATTGCACTTCCCCGACGGTCTGCTTTTCCTTGAATATCTTCATGTCGATGATACTGGACACGAAAAGCACCGTAAGCGTCGTACAAACCTGCGGGACGGAAAGCCCTATCCTAACGCTGGCCGGGAGATAGTAGCTGTATATTCCAAGGAACAACACGTTGGAAATGGCGGCCGCATAAAGGCCGATTTGCACATACGTGCCGTTTTGAGCCCAGAAGCCATCGCCCTTGGCGGCAATGCTACTCCGCTTAAATATCTGGAAACCTGCGAAAGTCGTTATCAACAACAGGTTGACCGCCGTATTCTTCGCGGCCATAACGCCCAGCTTCCCGAGAAGCGGATGGTGAGCCCCGCCTATCTGGATAAGTTCCTTCGAGTTCATGACTAGTGTGTGGGGCGTAAACCAAGCAAGGAACGCGCCCACTATCACGATGCCCATAGGCTTGATCATAAAGGTATACCGCTTGGAACCCTCGGAACGGCCAAGGCTACACCAGAGGTAGTAGTTTGCGGAAAGGAATATCGCGCCGATAAGCACCGCTTGGAGTATGAACAGCCACGCGAACGCGCCACCCATAAGCGTTATGCCCATCTGCTGGGAATAATCATATATTTCCTTGGTAAGCCAGTACCCCGCGAAAGGAAGCGGGATGAGGCCGATAATGGCGATAAAGAACGCCGTGTATCCCATCCAGTCGTAATGCGCTTTTTCCTGCGGCGTTTTTGCCGTAAGGAACTTGTACGCCGAGTAGGCGCCGCACACCGAACCGCCGTAGGCGATATTGGCTACGAAGCGGTGGATGTTTATCGGGTTCCACAGGTGGCCATTCATTGCCGCCCAGACATCACCTTTAAACACTCCGGCGTCATCAATGCCGGAAGGGGCCATCATGAAAGATGCCCACGAGTTGGACACCATCATAAGGAAGATACCCGCAAGGTTCAGCCCGAGGCCCAAGCCGATGTGGATGCGCTTTGAATTGCCATCCGTCATCTTGTCCCACCCATAGTAATAGGTGTACAAGAAGAAGCTCTCAACGAAAAACGCGAGCGCGTAGTAAATCATTACCTTGCCGAAAATGCTTGCCAAGTAACCCATGAGCTGCGGATAGAAAACTATCAGCGCCATGGTGAGCAACCCGCCGAAGCTTGCCGCAATGGAGAAGCCGGTCATGGCCACCTTCAGCAGTTCGTGAGCCATGTGGTCGTACCTTATATCCTTGGTCGTGTAACCGGCAATTTCAATAAGCCAAACGAAAATCGGAACCGCCAACACAAATGCGCCGAAGAAAAGGTGCAACTGGGCTATGAACCACACCGTTATCCGGCTGTTAAAACCCTTGACTACCGGGTAATCTTTCAACTCCAGTTTGGGGGGAGCAATCGGTTGCCATCCCTCAGGAGCCTTTTCACCCGGTTTCCCGGCTTCCGCTTTTGCCGCAGGAGCAGCAGCCGCAACGGCAGGAGCGGCGGGTGCCGCAGCCGGAGCCTCATTGGCCCAAGCCTGCTGTACGGATACCATGTCCAAAGCGGACTTCAATGTTGCATTGCCTGTACCCGCGCCGAACGG
Source organism: Nitrospinales bacterium (assembly GCA_023248615.1). Classification (GTDB taxonomy): domain Bacteria; phylum Nitrospinota_A; class UBA7883; order JACRGQ01; family JACRGQ01; genus JAHFEI01. The sequence goes on from JAHFEI010000002.1 coordinate 17,188, forward strand.
GGTGATAGAAACCACCATCAGCAGGGCAAGTACCGCCACAGACCCACAAACCAAAGGACAATTTTGCAATAACTGTTTTTTCAATTTTTGAAGCATATTTTCAACCTTCATATTCTCCCCAAAGCCATTAAGCACTTTTCAACCCCCCTTGGGAAAAAGCGCCAGCCCTTGATAGGCCTGCAGCAGGTAATCTGCGGCAAAGAGCAGAACCGCAAAAACAACAAAGGACACTAAGAACGTTAAATATTTTTGGTTCAAATTTGCCACTCCCCCTTTTTTTAAACCAAGCCTAGACGGCCATAACTAGTTCGGGCTCCCACCCTAATGAAAGCCAAATAATCACGTCCGCAAAGTCTAGCACAACTAAATCCAAATTTCTCGCCAAAAATTAAGCCAAATTAATTTGTCCCTATTTTCGGATAAATATCGGCGAGGCATGGCATCCCCACAGTTACGCTCTCCTACCGTTTCGCCTGCTCATTTCGGTTGGGCCAAAAGGCCTTCGGCGATATCGGGACGGATAGTGGCAAGTTCCCTGTACGCTTTCACGGCCTCTTCCTTCATCCCGAGTTTCTGGTACGACTTGCCAAGATAAAAATAGCCCTCGGGCAGGCGAGGGTTAATCTGCGCTGACCATTGGAACAAAGCGGCGGACTGCTGGTAGTCTTTGCGTTGGTAGTAGAGGTAGCCCAGGTCGAAAACGGCAAGCCCAAGGTACGGCTCGCTGGATACTGAAGATGCGGCCTTCCTGTAGTTCTCGTATTCGACCGGGTAGTTCTCGGTAGCATCGTTAAATTTTCCGAGCAACAGGTTCGTGCGGGCATCGTAATAGCGGTCGATGGCGCCTTTCAGCGCCGCATCGGCAGAGGCTCCGGCCAGTAGCGTGGTGACCTTCTGCCTGCGTTCTATGAGCGTCTTGAAATTGATGATCGCATTTTCGCGCCGCTTCCAGATGTAGCGCGGGGCGGTAAATTCGATAACCGGCCTGTTGTCGGTGTTTATCTCCGCACCTTCGGTAAAGGCCATCACGCCGGGCCTGTCCATAACATAGAAGCTGAGGAAACTTAAAGGGTCGTACGATTCAATAAGGTCCCTCTTCACAGACGGGATTTCCATCGACGCCGCCAGCTTGTCCGGGCGTATTGTAAACGGCTCGGCGGAGCCCATCAGCAGAAGGGTCGGGAACTGGCTGTTGATATCGCCGTTCCACACCATCACATGCTCAAAGGCGGTGGAAAATGTGCGCATTATCACCTTAAGGTTTTCCGGAGAGAGCTGGTACAGGGGAAGCCATTGGGCCATTGCCCCACCCTTTTTAAGCGCCGCTTTCACACCCATAAAATGCTCCAGCGTGTAGAGGCTTCCTTCGCCCGTACTGTCGGGCTGGAACAGGTCGGAAATGACCACATCGTATTTTTTCTTTGAGATGCGGACATAATGCCTGCCGTCCCAAATGGTCAGGTGAAACCTTTTGTCGGCTGTTATGTTGTGGTTATCCCTCTCAAAGAAGGGCTGTATCTCCAGGAGCGACGGCACAATTT
>JAHFEI010000002.1:18738-25049 GCA_023248615.1 Nitrospinales bacterium
GCTTTTAACTGGATGGCCGCCCACGGAGCCGGAAGTTATGCCGGAACCGAGCGAGATGACAAGCACATCCTCGGCATCCGGTTTGAGGATAAGCGGCATATGGCCGAACCTTACGGCGACATCGCCGCTGGTGGCAAGTTGGTAGCTGTTCACAAGGAGCGCAAGCTGCCCGTTCTTTTCCTCGGAGACTTTTACGACTCCGATGGCATCCTCTTTTGCGTAGAGCATTTTATCGCCCGATTTCGTCAGCCCTATGCCTGTATCCACGTTGAATATCCCAAGGAACGCGATGGATATCAGCACCAGGAAAGCCGAAACCGGTATTATCCATGCGGCCGATTTCCGCATTGATGAGGCCATTATGGCCGTGTAGCCTGCAACCAGCGCGAGAACGGAAACGGCAATGATGCTTTTTTGCAGGCCGATGAGCGGTATGAGCGCAAAGCCGCTGACAAGCGCCCCCAATATGCCGCCGACGGTACCAACCGCATAGACACCGCCAAGGTTTTGCCCCATGGAACCGATATCCTTGGTCGTTACACGGCAGATAATCGGATATGCAAGCCCCATCAGGAATGTCGGCAGGGAAAAGGCTATCAACATAAGTATGAACATCACGATGGCGTCTTTCACCAAGGTCATCTCGCCAAACGGAGCGCTGATGGCCAGCGCCATGCCAACCGATTTCGCAAACACCCCTATGCTCACTATTCCGAAAAGGCCGATGCCCACCTCGGCAAGGCCGAAAAACCTCAAGGGGTCTTTCAGCTTATCTACATATTTGCCGAAAACGTAACTTCCGAGCGCCATCCCCAAAAGGAAAACTGTCAGGAGATTGCTGAAAAGGTACACCGTCGATTTGAAAGACACGACGAATGCGCGCGTCCAAAGAACCTCAAAAGCCATGGTGCAAAATCCCGCCACCGCGAAAAGGGCAAGAGTAAAGCCCCTGGAGTATGTGTAGACAGGCAAGCTCTCCTCGCCAACTTTTGGACTTTTCTTGCTCTTCGGCTTGGGCGTTGATTTGGCTTGGACTTCGACAGGAACCTCCGGTATCCCTTTACCGGCTATGTACCAGATAACGGCTACAACAAGAAGGTTGAGCGAAAGCGCTACCGCCACCGCCCCCCACACTCCCAGTTGCGGTATCAGCACAAACCCGGAAATAAAAGACCCGGCCATAGCCCCATACGTGTTGAAGGCGTAAACGGAGCTTATGCCCTCTCCAAGTCCTTCGAGGCTATCCGTGACTATCCTCCCCATAACGGGCAGTGTCCCGCCCATCAGCATCGTGGGGGCGATAAGGATGGTAAAGACCAGCAGGTACCTGATGATGAGCCAACCGCCTGAAGCCACAGATTCCGGATCCATCATGGAAACCATAGCGTTATCAAGCAACGGAATAAGGAAGGTAACGGCAAGCGCGCTTACGGCTATCCCGCCCTCAAGCCATACGTACATCTTCAACGGCTGTTTCGCGGCATCGGATTTCTTCCCGATGTAATAGCTTCCTATGGCAAGGCCGGACAGGAACCCGGCAACGACCATCGAAACCGCATATACGGTGTTGCCAAAGACAACGGAAAGTATGCGCACCCAGCATATCTGATAGATAAGCCCTGCGGCCCCGGAAAGGAAAAAACAGGCAAGAAATGTCTTTTTAGGTTTCATGGCTATGGCTTCTTTCCGGTATTGTCCCGCCGCCGCTTGGCGCGGCTTTCCCCGGAGGGGCGGGCGCCGTCGGCATCCTTCAGCATGCCTATCCTTTTCAGTATGCGGTAAAAGGACATTCTGGTTATCCCGGCGTTCTCGGCGGCGCGCGAGATATTCCCGTTGTACTTAACTATCAGGTTTTCAAGATAACGCTTCTCAAACTGTTCCAAAAATATTCTCCTGGCTTCCTTAAATGATAGGTTGACCGTCTGTTCCAGGTTCAAAATTTCCCCTGGCAAATGTTTCGCCATTATAATCCGTTCTTGCGTTGTGGATGCCGCCCTTTCTATCACGTTGCGCAGTTCACGCACATTCCCCGGCCAATCATATCCCATCAGCCTTACCAGCACATCGGGGTGCAATACCTGGAGCGGCGTATTGTTTTTTTCCGACCTTTGCCTGAGAAAATGGTCGCACAGCATGCCGATATCCTCTTTCCTCTCGCGCAACGGCGGGATTTGTATATTGATGACGTTGAGATAGTAATACAGGTTTTCCCGGAATTTTTTCTCCGCTATGGCGGCCTGCAAATCCACTGAGGTGGAGGTTATTACGCGAATATCGAACGGTTTTTCCTGCCATTCGGCGCTCTCATGGACTTTCCTGTCCTGAAGTATCCGCAAAAGCCTTGCCTGCATGGCCATATCGAGGTCCTCAATCTGCTCGATAAAAATTGTGCCCCCGTTTGCGGCCTCGAATACGCTTTTCTCGTGGGAGCCATTTGTTTCCGCATTGCCATAGGGAAGGACCTTAAGCATTTCGCTGGATAGCGTGCTGTAGTCCACCACGACAAACGGCCCATTCGCCCTTTTGCTTAGAAGGTGAATTGCCCTCGCCGCCAATTCCTTGCCGGTTCCGGTCTCCCCCTGGAAGAAAACGTTGGAATCCGTATTGGCGACCCTTTTTATCTGTTCCTCGATTGCGATAAATTTTGGATGTTTGCCGACGAAATAGTGGTTGAAATAATCTTTTTGCAGTTTTTGTTTCAGGTCTGCGTTTTCCTTTTGCAACCGGTATTGTTCAACCGCCCTGCGCACCGTTATCAGCAACTGGTCAGACGTAAAGGGCTTGGTTAGGTAGTCAAACGCGCCTACTTTCACCGCATCCACCACGCTACCGACCGTGGCGTAGGCCGATATCATAACGACAGGAATGGACGGGAACGATTCGTTTATCTCCTTGAGTATGGTCATGCCGTCCTTTTCGGGCATCATAAAGTCGGTCACGACCACCGCAGGCCGGTACTCCCTCACTAGTTCCAGCACATTCAGGCTGGACGAGGTTGTGATGCAAGCGTACAGCCCGTTATCCAGGATGCGCTCACAACTTTCCAAAAGGTCCGGCTCATCGTCAACAAGCAGTATCGTTACCGGCTCGCTCATTTACGTTGTCTCCTTTGGTAACGTACGGCTGTCCGTGGCATGTGCCGTAAAAGGGATGTGCACGGTAAATGCGGTGCCAACGCCTGGCTCGCTCTCCACGCTTATAGAACCTCCTGCGTCTTTCACTATGCCGTAGCATATGGCAAGGCCCAAGCCGGTGCCGGAACCCACTTCCTTCGTCGTGAAGAAAGGGTCGAATATATGGTCTATCGTCTCGCGTTTTATGCCATGCCCGGTATCCCGCACTTCGAACACCACTCCGCTCTCCTTGTCCATGCCAGTCCTGATGGTAATCGTCCCGCCTGTATCCGTTGCCTGGTAGGCGTTGTAAGCGATATTGTATATTACCTGCTCCATCCCCGAAACATTCAAGCTCACGTCCGGAAGGCCAGGCTCCAGGAGCCGCTCCAGTTTTATGCCTTTCTTTTTTATCGGCATCTCTATAAGGCTTATCACGCGCTCGGCAATTTCGTTAATATTCGCGGCCACCAATTCCGAATCGCCGCTTCTGGAGAAGGTAAGCAGGTTCTTCGCTATCGTGCCTATCCTTACGGAGTGGGTATATAGGACGTCTAGGTCCTTTTTCAACATCTCTATTTTCCCTTTATCTATATCCCTTTTGATGAGTTCCAGCCGGGTGATAAGTATGGAAATGGGGTTGTTGATTTCGTGCGCCACGCCAGCGGCAAGGAAGCCTATCGCCGCAAGTTTTTCCGCCTGCATAAGTTTTTTCTCGACCCTTTGTATGTGGCCCGACCGTTCTTCAACCTTCTTTTCCAACGACTGGCTGTATTCCTGCAAGGAGTCCGCCATCATGTTATACGCGTCGGCAAGAGATTCTATCTCGCCGCTTGAGCGCATGTTCAGCCTGTAGTCCAGCTTGTGCAACCGTATGTTTTCGACGCCTTCCCGCAGTTTTTCCAGGTCGCGGGTAAGAGTATACGAAACGCCCGCCACGACAAATATGCAAAGGAAAAGAGCCTCGAATGACCCGATAAGATATTTCATCTTCACCCTATCCATAATTGGGACGAAGTTCGCCCGTGGATAGCGATCAAAAATGACGTAATAGTAGTCCTTGTTTTCGGACTGCAGGTAAATTGGCCGGAAAGCGAAAATGTTTTGCGTGTCGTCGGTTATCACCCCAACCCTTCCCGACAGCATCTGCGCCACTATATCGCTTGGAAACTCGTCTTTTATGTTTCCACCGTCAACTTCAGCATTGTCGCCGCCGCTTTTCCGGTAGGGGTTGAACACATAATCTCCGTTTTGGGTTACCATTGCCACCTTTTGTCTCTGCTCCAACGAAGTGTGGCTAAGTTTGGAAATGATGTCGGCGCCGTTAATGTCCACATATATGACACCGCGCGGCCTGCCTGAGCTGTCGAATATCTTTGTGGCAAAACGGATAAGGGGCTGGCTGAAAACATCTGTGCGCTGGCTTACCATGCTACCCATGGGGATGGCCGCTATGCCATATTCTTTCTGGCGCGCGACCTCAATATAGTAGGTCGATGTAATGCGGTTGTGCAGGGATTTATCGGGAAGGGAAACTATCTTTTCCCCGTTTTTGAACATTATCAGCCGTTCGTTTCCATACTCGTCCAGCATCCCGACGCTTGCGTAACCCGGCCTAAGTGAGAGGAATGTGTAAAACTCCTTCTCCACCAGGGTTTTCCAGTAGGCCTTGCCTATAGTCCTTCCCGGCATGCGGGAAAAAAACTCCACCCCAAAGCTGGATCGGAGATAGTTTACGTCCATCAGCGCATTGATGAAGGTAGACTCTACCTCCTTCGACCGCATCATGGTGTTTTGCAACGCAAACATAGTCTCCCTGTCCTCCACGGAAGCTTCCGTGGCATTCAGGCTCTGGTAGAGGAAATAGCCGATTGGCAGGAAAGTCGCCAACAACAAAGCAATGGTAAGCTTCTTCCATATGCGGTTATAAAGAGGCCTGAGGAATTTCATCGCGCCGTTTCGGCTATTCAACGTCTTTGACGCACCTAAAGCCCACTATGTGGCTTTTGGAGTCCACTGGTACCAGTTCCCTGTATGCGGCGCGCGCGGTTATGTTGAGATCAACCCATGAGGCTCCCTTAACGATGGCCAAATTCTTTTTATCGCTGGAAAGCGTGCAAGTCCATTCCCGGACGTTGCCCGCCATATCGTGGACGCCGTAAGGACTTATATCGCCAGGAGCCTCACTCACAGTTATTGCGGAAAACCCGCCCTTAACGCCACTGAGTACCAACTCAAGGCTGGAATCTGCAGTTGCGGCCTTGTCTGGCTCGAATTTACTGCCCCACGGAAAAACCCTGCCGTCCGTACCCCTGGCGGCCTTTTCCCATTCTTCCTCTGTCGGTAGCCTTTTGTGCATCCACGCCGCGTAAGCCTCCGCATCCTTCTTCGAAACATACAAGACCGGGCTATCTCCCCTCCCTGCGGGGTAATTCCCGCCAGTCCAGTAAAAAGGGGCGGGATATTTTGTGGCGCTTACAAACGCCAGGTACTGCTTGTTCGTCACCTCGGTAACATCAATATAGTAGGCTCGCAACTTCACCTTTCTTTTGGGAGTCTCGGCATCGAAAGAATAATCCTTGTAAAGGTCTCTTTTGCCGAACTCCTTTTTTAAAGCCTGGATTTCCTCGGCAGAACTTCCCATAAGGAATTCGCCGGCTGCCACCAGCACCATGTCGGCAGGAACCGGGCCAGCCCCGTGCGCAACGCCATCATGGCAAAAAAATGCCGCCGCAAGCGCCACCGCAAGTAGCAACTTGGCGCAAGATGTCATAGGGGTTCCTTAACGGATACGAAGCTATATTTGCCATCCTTGCCCGCCATTTCAAACAGGAACGGCTCCTTGACGGCCTCCCTGTTTGGGTTCATGCTCGTAATGCCGGTAACACCCGGAAAATCCTTTAATCCCATGATGGATTTCCTGACATGGCTAGGCCGTAAAGATGGCGACTTCTCTATTCCTTTTGCCAGCATGTAGTACGCATCGTAGCTCAATGCCGCCACCCTGGATGGCTCGCGTTTGTACCTCTTTTTAAAGTTGTCCACAAATTTTTTGACTCGTGGATTTTCCGAATTCACGTTGAACCCGCCATACACCATTGTCCCGACCGCCGGTTCCCCAGCGGCGGCATACTCGGAAACCATACGGTCCTCCCCGCCCAGTATCGGAGCTTTTATCCCAAGCCTCCTCATCTCCTT
>JAHFEI010000099.1:0-6656 GCA_023248615.1 Nitrospinales bacterium
TGCGCTGGTGGCGTTGTTCGGCATCGCCCGTTTTTTTCTGGCGCTTGCCGGAATGGATGTAGGCACTGCGTTTGGCGGGATGGGTTCCAGCAGGGAAATGATGATAGCCTCACTCGCGGAGCCGGCCATACTGATGTCCACCTTCACCGTATCGCTTTTCAGCCACACCACATCGCTCTCCGAGATGGTGCTTATCGTCGGGCACAAGGAATTTTTCCTTAGCCCTTCCATGGTCTTTGTTTTTATCGCGTTCATCCTGATATTGCTGGCGGAGACAGGCAGGGTGCCTGTGGACAACCCGGTTACGCACCTGGAGCTGACGATGATACACGAGGGGATGATACTGGAGTATTCCGGGCGGCACCTGGCGCTCATAGAGTGGGCTGGCATGATGCGGCTTTTTGTCTTCTCCTCTTTGGGCGTGGCCCTGTTTGTCCCGTGGGGAATTTCCGTTGGGGAGATAACTGTGCCGGACTTGCTGGTTGCCCTAATCGTCATGGCGGCCAAGGTAGGGGCTGGCGGCCTTGTAGTTGTGCTGGTGGAAACCGGCATGGCCAAGATGCGCATTTTCCGCGTGCCGGAATTCCTTGGCACCGCATTTTTGATAGCGACACTAGGGATGCTGTCGCACTTTATACTGGAGCAGTAGGATGTCGCTGGAATTGGTTACGCAGATAAACAATGTCTTGGCGGCATTCATCCTCCTCAGTTCTTTCGGCCTGCTGGTGCAACGCAGGATTTACGGGTTGCTACACATTTTTGCGTGGCAGGGGCTTTTCCTTTCGTGTAGCACCGCAGTGGTTGCTTACGGCTCCGGGATGAACCACCTGTACATTTCCGCGCTACTCACGCTGGCACTGAAGGTCATAATCCTGCCCTATATCCTTTACGTCCTTATCAACCGGCTGAATATTTACCGCGATGTGGAGCCGCTGGTGAACATTCCCGCCACGATGCTGATAGGCATAATGCTTGTGATTTTGTCGTACCATCTCACAGTGCCGATACGCCAGCTTTCCACGCTGGTTACGCGCACCACGCTTGCCGTGGCGCTATCCACGGTGTTGCTCGGTTTTCTTATGATGATAACGAGGAAAAAGGCGGTCACGCAGGTTATAGGGTTTTTGGCGATGGAAAACGGCCTGTTCTTTGCCGCCACATCCGCCACCTATGGCATGCCGCTGGTGATAGAGTTGGGCGTGGCGCTGGACATACTTATAGCCGCCTTCATATTCGGGATATTCTTTTTCCAGATACGCACTACGTTCGACACGCTGGACCTGAAGGAAATGGAAAGGCTCAAGGAAGGGGATATTTCGTAATGATACCGCTTTTGCTTGGGGTCTCCATAGTTTCAGCCGCCGTGCTGGCATACGTGGGCGATAGGCGGTTCGCCCCGGAGATAAATATAGCCGCTTCGTCGGCAACGCTCGTCCTCAGCTTGCTTTTGGCCTTGCAGGTCTACTGGGTCGGCTCGGTGGTGGCGCTGGACGGCTGGTTTTTCGTGGACGAGTTTAACGTCTACCTTGTCGTGCTCACTTCGTTTGTATCCACCACCACCGCCATATTTTCGCGCAACTACATGCGGTTCGAGCGTAGCCGTGGCAAGGTGGGGCATAAGGCGATGCGGTTTTACCACGCCATGTACCAGATGTTTATTTTCGCCATGTTACTGGCGCTTTTGACGAACAACGTAGGAGTGCTCTGGATTTCGATGGAGTTGGCGACGCTCTCTACGGTTTTGCTGGTTTCGCTGTATCGCACGCCATCGTCCGTGGAAGCGGCGTGGAAATACTTTATCCTGTGCGGCGTTGGTATAGCTTTGGCGCTGTTCGGCACCATACTGCTTTATTTTGCGGCTGAAAAAGTTTTGGGCCCTGGCTCGCAGGGGCTTTTGTGGACGAACCTCAACAGGGTAAGCCCGCATATGGAGCCGACCATCCTGTCGCTGGCGTTCGTCTTTTTCGTGGTCGGTTACGGTACAAAAGTGGGGCTTGTGCCGTTGCATAACTGGTTACCGGATGCGCACAGCGAGGGGCCCACGCCGATATCCGCAGTGCTTTCCGGCCTGCTGTTGAACGTAGCATTATACGCGCTGGTGCGGTGCAAGGTGCTGGTGAACAAGGCCATGGCAAGCAATTGGGCAGGGGAGATTATGATGGGTTTCGGGCTGTTATCCATACTTGTCGCATCCATCTCGCTGTTGCGGCAAAAGGATATTAAGCGCATGTTTGCATACTCCTCAATAGAGCATATGGGGATTGCCACCTTTGCGTTCGGGCTGGGTGGGACTGTGGCAACATTTGGCGCACTACTGCATATGCTGGTGCATAGCCTTACAAAATCGGCCATATTTTTTACGGTGGGGCATGCGGCGCAAATGAGCGGCACCCAGGCCATGGCGCATATAAAAGGGCTTATAAAAGCGAACCCGCTGGTGGGGTGGGGCATGGTGTTTGGTGTGATGGCGATAGCCGGTATGCCGCCGTTCGGGGTTTTTGCAAGCGAGTTCCTTATCCTTACCGCCGCCATGAAACAGGCTCCGGCGCTTATCCCGATTTTCCTGTTTGGCGTTTGCATAGCTTTTGCCGCACTTTTCCGAAAGCTACAGCCTATGGTGTTTGGCGAACCGGCGGAAGGCCTAGCCGTGATAAAAGCGGCGCACCTGCCGGTTTTTTTACACATGGCGATTGTGCTGGCGCTGGGACTTTACTTCCCCGTGCTTTTGCAACAGTGGTTTCTTGATGCGGTGGAGATATTGAAATGACCATGTCGAATATCCTTGCGATGCTTGTTTCCGCGCTCGGAGCGCAAAATGCCGCGCAAGAGCCGTATTCCGGTGCGCCCGCCCTGCGCGTCCCTGCGGCGCTTTTCGTACGTGCGGCGGAACTTCTGAAAAGCGCCGATAGCCGCCTGTGCGCCGAATGGGCGGCGGACGATACGGCATTTGGCCGCAGCTTTAGCGTGTGGGCGGCGTACAACCGGGGGGCGGAGTATATTGTGGTCACATCCGATTTGCCGAAAGACGCCCCCTCGTTCCCGACGCTGACCAAACACTATGTGGCGGCCTACCGTTTTGAGCGGCAAATAATGGGCCTTATGGGAGTGAAGGCGGACGGGCATCCCGACATGCGCCCATGGATAAAGCACGAAGACTGGCCTGCCGATGCGTATCCGCTAAGAAAATCGTTCGATGCCGCCGTAGCGTTGCCGCGCGTGGAAGGCAGGTACGAATGGATAAAGGCAAACGGCGAGGGGGTTTTCGAAATACCGGTCGGCCCCGTGCATGCCGGGATAATAGAGCCGGGGCATTTCCGGTTCCAGGCGGTGGGCGAGCGCATATTGAACCTGGAAGAGAAACTGGGCTACGTGCATAAGGGGATTGAAAAACGCTTCGAGTCCCTTTCGTGGGAAGAGGGCGCTCGGCTGGCAGGCAGGATAAGTGGCGATACCACGGTGGCGCATGCGCTGGCCTATTCGCTGGCGGTGGAAAACGCCGCAGGGTTTTTCGCGCCTGTCCGCGCCGCGTGGGTTCGCGCCTTGCTACTGGAGCGTGAGCGAATGTGCAACCACCTGGCAGACCTTGCCGCAATATGCAACGACGTATCCTTCACATTCGGCTACTACCAGTTTGGGCTACTGCGGGAAAAACTCCTGCGCACCAACCATCGACTTTTCGGCCACCGGTTAATGATGGATAGGGTCATGCCGGGCGGCGTGTCCGTGGATATCACCGACGGGGGAGAAGGGGAGATTATCGCGGAGACGGGCGAGCTGATGGAAGAGTACGAGCGGCTGATAAATATTTACGACGACAACCCATCGCTGAAAGACAGGTTGTATGGTTCTGGCGCGCTTTCCCCCGCCAAGGCAAAAGATATGGGCGTGGTGGGAATTGCCGGGCGAGCCAGTGGGCAGGAAGTGGATGCGCGAAGGCAGTACCCCTTTTTGCCGTACGACGCGGTAATCCCGAAGAGCATTGTCCTGCGCTCCGGCGATGCGCATGCGCGGGCGTGGGTGCGGATAGAAGAAGTGCGCGATAGCGCCCGGTTATCGTTGGAGCTTTTGCAAAAAATGCCGCAAGGGAAAATATTTGCCACGCCCCCGGCGCTAGTGCCGGACGCAAAAGGTTTTTCCGCCGTGGAAGGCTGGCGTGGCGAGATTATCTGTTGGGTGCATGCGGGGCCGGGTGGGAAGCCGAACCGTTGCATGGTGCGCGACCCGTCTGCGGTGAACTGGCTGGCACTGGAGCAATCGGTAAAAGAGGATATGGTGCCGGATTTTCCGCTGGTGAACAAAAGCTTCAACAACTCTTATTCGGGGAACGACCTGTGATGGGGGCTACATGCTGAGGATATTGCACCAGATATTCCGCACGGGAATAGTCACGGAGCCGCTTGCGCCGGAAGAGGAAAAATCGGTGGAGCTTGTGGGCGAGCGGCTGGAAGAGGCGGTGCGGAAAGTTTTTGAGGGAAGCCTGACGATACGGATGGTGGACGCAGGCTCGTGCAACGCATGCGAGCTGGAAATCCACGCGCTGAACAACCCCATCTACAATTGCGAGCGGTTTGGAATAACCTTCACGGCCTCGCCGCGCTTTGCCGACATGTTGCTTGTAACCGGGCCTGTGGCGGGTAACATGGAAGTGGCGCTAAAACGGGCGTACGATGCCATGCCGCCGCCAAAGCTGGTGGTGGCGGTGGGCGGCTGTGCGTACGATGGCGGAATTTTCGGGAAAAGTTACGCGAGCAAAGGCGGAGTGGCGAGTGTGCTTCCGGTAAGCGCGTACATACATGGTTGCCCGCCCACCCCTGCGGCAATCCTCACCGGTATACTCGCGGCTATCGGCTCCAAACGATAATCCCGTAACCCTACCCGCCTAGCAATACCATTTTGCGTCTGTCCTACCAGTAAATATGTAAAACCGGATATAATCCGAGGTGTGGAAAACCAGCAAAAACTGCTCGATGCCAAATCGTTAAAAGTCCATTTCCCGATACGGGCCGGATTTTTTTCCAACCAGTTGGGCGCGGTTCGCGCCGTGGACGACGTATCATTCCACATCGCGCCGGGGGAGACGCTGGGGCTGGTGGGGGAAAGCGGATGCGGCAAGACCACTCTTGGGCGGTGCGTCTTGCGCCTTATAGAGCCGACGGCAGGCACGCTGGAGTTTGAGGGGCGCGACCTGTTGGCGCTGGACAAAAAAGATATGCGCTCCTTGCGCCGCAGGATGCAGATAATTTTTCAGGACCCTTATTCGTCGCTAAACCCGCGTATGACGGTAGGGAACACCATAGCCGAGCCGCTGAAGATACATTCCCTTTTCAAGGGGAAAGACTTGTGGGATCGTGTGGCGGAGCTGATGGGTCAGGTTGGCCTTCGCCCAGAGCAGATAAAGCGGTACCCGCACGAGTTTTCGGGCGGCCAGCGCCAGCGCATAGGCATCGCCCGCGCCATAGCGCTTAACCCGTCATTCATCGTCGGCGATGAGCCTGTATCGGCGCTGGATGTTTCCGTGCAGGCACAGGTGCTTAACCTGCTGATGGATTTGAAAGCGAAGTACGGCATGGCCTACCTTTTCATATCGCACGACCTTTCGGTGATACGCCACATAAGCGACCGTGTGGCCGTGATGTATCTTGGCAAGATTGTGGAAGAGGCGGCGCGTGACGAGCTTTTTAAAAACCCGCAACACCCGTACACGCAGGCGCTGTTGGCATCGCTACCGGTGCCGGATCCGCGCATGCGGCGCAAGGCGATAATCCTGTCGGGCGACCTGCCATCTCCCGCCAACCCGCCGTCCGGATGCTATTTCCACACCCGATGCCCGGTGAAAGAAAAAAGGTGCGAAGAACAGGCTCCGCAACTGAAGGAAGTCGCGCCCGGGCACAGGGTATCCTGCCTTTTGCTGGATAGGTAGCATGCGGTGGCGGAGAAACCTACAGGAATCCGCCGATGGAAATAAACCTTAAATACGGCAAACAAACGCTTGCCGCGCCGTTGCCCGCCGGATGGAACGTGCGCACCATCACCACCCCGCAGGCCCTAAAAATCGGGTCCCCGCAAGACCGGCTTTCCGCCCTTCTTGATAACCCGGCTGGTAGCGCTCCCTTCGACACCATCTTTGCCGGCAAACGGAATGTGGCGGTGATTGTGCCGGACGTGACGCGAAAGGCGGGAGTAAAAACGCTACTGCCTGTCATAATGGATAGGCTGGAGAGTTTAGGGCTGACATCTGGCGCGTTGAAAATTATTTTTGCCACAGGCATACATGCGAAACAAACGGACGAGCAAAAACGACAAGTGGTTGGAAGCGCGGCCTGGGAGCGGCATGAATGCGTAGAGCACGATTGCCGTGGCGACTTCCTGCCGAAAAACGGGTTTGCCGTGAACCGATATGTAGCCGAGGCGGACGGCGTTATTATTATTGGTGCGGTGAAGACGCACTACCTTGCCGGGTTTTCCGGCGGTCGGAAGGCTATTTTGCCCGGCGTATCCACCTATGAAAGTTGTTTGCAGTTCCACGAGCTGTGCATGAATCCGGATGGGCCGGGGCGGCATCCAGGGGTGGGGCCCGGAAAACTGGCGGGCAACCCGATGCACGAAAAATCGGATCATGCGGCGCACGCGGTGGGGGTGGATTTTCTTGTGAACAG
>JAHFEI010000099.1:6666-7185 GCA_023248615.1 Nitrospinales bacterium
CAGCGTGCTTGATGAAGAGGGAGATTTTATTTTCATCAGCGCGGGCGACCTGGATATTTCTTTTGGGCAGGCATGCCGCTTTGCCGCCAGCCACCAGATAGTGCCGGTTGGGAAGAAAGCAGATGCGGTGGTTGTTTCGTGCGGCGGTTGGCCGCTGGATATTAACTTCATACAAGCGCACAAGGCGCTGGATTCCGCCTACTGCGCGGTGAAATCGGGTGGGGCAATTTTTCTGGTAGCGGAGTGTGCGGCAGGTATAGGCAACCCGGACTTCCTTTCGTGGTTCGGCTTCGGCCCGTCGGGGAAGATGGAAGCCGAGCTTCGCCGCAATTTTGTGATAAACGGCCAGACGGCGTATGCCACGCGGGAAAAGACGGAAGGTGCGCGGGTATCTCTCCTGTAGCTTTTGGAGCCGGACGATGTGCGGCGGATGGGGATGACGCCCGTTGGCAGTATGGAGGAGGGGATATCCTTTTGCACAAAAACAGTCGGCGCGGATGCCGATGTTTTGGTGATACG
>JAHFEI010000100.1 GCA_023248615.1 Nitrospinales bacterium
TAATGGACGTGGAAGTACTGGAAGGAACCCCGGTATCTAATGGGCTGGCCAAGAGGCGAAACTTAATTAACGCCTTGGCCGCCTTGGCGATACTGCTAAACGGGTTGCTTAATTTCTTCAATTCCCAGAGCAACTCTTACAATGAGCTGATAAAACTGGGAGCCGCCCTGCCGGATTTTTCCATCAGGCGGGCCGACGACACCCCCATTTCCGCCAAAGACTTCAAGGGAAAGCCTACAATATATTTTTTCTTCGCGAATTGGTGCCCATGTTCCCATGCCTCGATAGGCCTATTGAAAAAGTTGGTCGAGGATAATGCAAAGCACGGCATTGCCTTTTGCGGTGTGGGAATACAGGATACCCCGTCGGAACTTGCGGCCTTCGCCAAAAAACACGGCATAGATGCTTCGGCTGGCGTTTCCGGAGGAAGCGAGGTTGCCAATAAGCTTGGGATAAGGACAACTCCAACCACCTTATTCGTAGACACAAAGGGTATAGTAAGGTGGATATATATCGGGAAAATTGAAAGAATAGGGCAAATTGAGAAAGGCGTTGCAAGCATTACCGGTGAGCAGGCCAACTGAATATGCAAAGCAACGCAATACGGCAGGTGAAGGTTTTTAATTCCGGAGTTTTGGGAAGATGCGATTGATGGAAAATGTTCTGGGCGAGGGAGCCTTATGACGGTATTTGGGGCTTTTTTCGGGGGGTTCCATAGCTTTTTTTCCATATGGATTTCCTGCCTCATGCAGATAATACCTTTTCTTTTGGCGTTCGTCATCGGAGCTTCGATTTTGAGGGAAAATCCGGAGCCGGGCAAAGCGGAATGGAGTGAGATAATTCCAAGCGCTGTGGCGCCATTCGCCGGATTCATTATCGTATTCACTTCCATAGGCATGGTCACCACCGCCGTCAGCAAGATGCTTTTCAGGTATATGGAACTTTTAAACCAGTTTGGCGGCGTTTTAATCGGCCTCATCGGCCTGTACCTCGTAGGGATGCTTACCCTGGAAAAATCCCGCCCGGCGCTAAAGGCGCTTCGCATAGGGTTTGGCCTGCTTTTGGGCGCATCCCTGGCCGTTGCGTACAAGCCCTGCGTCACGCCCGCCCTTACCGTAATTTACAGTTTCAACACCTCCCCGGATAATGTCGTATGGGGCGGGCTACTTCTTGTCCTGTATTCCCTGGGCGTCTCAAGCGCCATCCTTCTCATCGGGCTACCTTTGGCGGCATTAGCCTCGAAAGCAAAATCGGACAAGGTTAGGGCAGGCCTGAAAAAAGGATGTGGCGTACTGCTGGTGGTGGTGGCGCTACTTATGCTCACCGGCAAGATGACCGTGTATAAAAGCTTCCTTGTCGGCGGCTTTGTTTCCGATAGCGGGGACGGCATGTCGGAACACCATCACGAGATGCCACACGACCACGAGATGCCAGCAGGGCATGACCACCATGAACATGGAGAAGAAAACTGACATGATGGTAAAAGCAGATAAAAAGTCCAGTGCTTTAAAGCAACCTCGGATATCCGTGCCGGGGCTTTTCCTCCTTGCCCTTTGTTTTGTCGCTTCCATCGCCTCGCCGGTATTGTCCGCCGAGGATATCGCAATAGGCACGATGAAGATGACCCTTATGCCGGAATACGATTCCACTTCCGTGCTTGTAATCCAGGAAGGGAAATTCCTTAACAAGGAAGCGTTTCCGAGAGACGCCATTTTCCTGCTACCGCCGGGAGTGACAAAACTGACGGACGCTTGTAGCCTCTCGCCGGGAGGCCAGCATTTTTGCCAGCTTTTCGAAATCAAGGGCGGCGCCGAAAGGAACATCCTAAATGTAAAGCTCCCCTACCCCGATTTTTTCATAGATTTCCAGTACGCCCCTTTCAAGGCGGCGAAAAACTCGGAAAGGTCGTTCACCTATCGCGTGGAATCGAATTACGACGTGAAAAACCTGGTGGTGGTGATACAGGTGCCTTACCGCTCCGAACGGTTCAAGATAGAGCCTGCAACCGAAAAAGAATTTGAAAAAGAGGGATACCACTATTACAAGTACGTCTTCAGCGACGTCAAGAAGGATGAGCCGAAAAATTTTCATATATCGTATTTCAAGGCCGATGACAGCCCGTCCGTAGATACCAAATTCAGCCCCATGGCGGGAACGCATATATTCAGCGACTACACGGCGGCGGCAATCCTTGTGGCTGGCGCGGCGGGCATAGGGGCGCTCCTGTTCCTTCGAAGGCGCAAACAGGAAAAGAAAGACGTACAACCATGAAACCGATATTACTTGCCGTCTCTTTCATAATCGCCCTTTCCTATATGGGCGGAAAATATATTTTTATGGCATCGGCCTCCGATAAGACGGTGGTCGGCGTATCCCATTCGTTGGCCTGCCCATGCGAGTGCCCGATGGTGCTGGAAGACTGCCACATGAGTTGCGGCCTTTCGTGGAAAAACGGCATCGGCGAGAAGCTGAAAAACGGCATTAGCAAGGAAGAAATCATTTCCTATTTCTACAAACGGTACGGGAGGGAAGCCCTTTTGACCCCGGCACAGCGTGTCGCCGGTAAATGGTACCAGGTAACGCGCGGCGGATATCCCGTAAAAGAAATGGTGTTGTTCGCGGTAATCGTTGCGGTGTGGACATCGCTCCTTTACCTCATACTTTTAACCGCTGCCGAACAGATCCAAGCGTGGAGGAAAAAATGAGAAGTACCGCCTTGGCGTTCATGCTTTTGCTTGCGATTGCCGCGCCGGAACGGGCCTTAGGCGCCGATGCCGTGGCGCGTGTGCTTATCCCCAAGGGGGCAGTAACGCTGGGAACGGACATTGAAGACCTCAAAAAAATAATAGTCGGCACGGAAGCAAAACCCCAATGGTACGCCGATGAATCCCCATCCAAAAAAACAGAGACGGGGACTTTTGAAATAGACGCATTCGAAGTCACCAACAAACGGTACAAAGACTATTTCAAGGAACATTCGTACCCGCCTAACATGGACAACCATCCCGTGGTTAACGTGACATGGCAGGAGGCAAACGATTACTGCCGCGCAACGGGCGGCAAACTTCCATCCGAGGCGGAATGGGTGCGAGCGGCGCGTGGCGACACCACTAACCTTTATCCGTGGGGAAACGATTTCAGCTCCGACAGGGCAGTATATATGGATACGCCGGGCGGCGGGAAAGCCAAGGTAGGGTCGTACTCGGCTGAGCAATCGGGAGAGACGCTACTTGGCGGAACACATCCGGTAGGCTCCATGGAAGTGGGCAAAAGCCAATCCGGGGCGCAAGACATGGCTGGCAACGTGTGGGAATGGGTAGATGGCTGGTATGACGAAGGGAAGAAACTCAGGATGCTGAAGGGCGGCTCGTGGCTAAGCCCGAAGGAGAGCCTTCGCGTTGCCGCCAAGCTTGGCGACGACGGCAATGGCAGGTTCAACGATTACGGCTTTCGGTGCGCGTACGGAAAGTAAATGAAACGTTATTTAAAAAAAGCGGCGCTTTGGATACTCGGCCTTATTGTCTTTTTCGCCGTCCTTGGCGCTATTGGCGTTTTCGCCATGTACGGCTCCGGCGACGGGCTGAAAACGGATTGGGATACGCTGAAAAGCTCCGCACGGCTTGAACTGTTCAGGCGGGGCTTCATCCCGAACATCACGCCCGCAGAAACGGCGCACCTTTACCAAAGCAAATGCTACCGCGCATGCCACGGGGAAGAGGCGATGATAACCGCCGTGCTTTCGTCCGCCGGATGGTTCCAAGTGGTGGAGCGGATGCGGATAAAAGAAAACGTAAAAATATCCGGCAGGGAGGCGGAGGCGATAATAAAACTCCTCGACGAGAAATTCCCAAAGACCAAATCCCGCTTCTCCTACGAGGTGCGCAAGCAAGTGCATCATGCCGTGTGGCGCAACGATATAGGGCTGAACGACATCTATTGCGACGTGTATTACGTCTCCAAGGAATACCTTTTGTCCATAGGCGCAGACCACCTTATCGACGAATACGACATTGAACATTTCCATGTATTCATCGTGAACTTTACTGTACACGAAGGGGAAGTGGCGCTTTCGGAACTGGACAAGATATCCACACTCAGGACATCCAAGGGAGAAATGAAAACCACGCCTCCATGGAGGCTGAGGTTCCAGACATCCGACAAACACCACTACGAGGGCATAGTGCGTTTCGACAAGAGCAACCCCATTGTCGCAAGCCCGGATGCCACTTGGCTGGAGCTGGCTCTTAGGGATGTGGGCGCGCCCGGGATAAGGACTTATAAATGGGAGAGGGATATCAAGTATCCCGATGAGCTAAAAGACGCAAGCGTACTTCCGAAAGAAGCGAAAAAATGAAAAAGGTATTGATGGTTTTTTTGCTTTGCGCGTTATTGCCATCCTGCAAAAAAGAAGAGATGCAAGCCCCGCCCAAAGAAAAACCTGCCGCCGCCGCGCCGCTCTCGTTGCCGGACCTTTCGGGAAAAACTGTTTCGCTTGCCGATTTTAAGGGGAAACCGGTGGTGCTCAATATGTGGGCAAGCTGGTGCGTGCCGTGCCGGGCGGAGATGCCGGAATTGGAAAAAATGTATGAAGCCCGCAAAAGCTCCGGCCTTGTGGTGATTGCCGTCAACTTCAAGGAGAGCAACGATACCGCCACGAAATTCGTGGCAAAAAACGGCCTCACCTTCACAGTGCTTTTGGACGAGCATGGCGTAATAGAGAAGGATTACCAGCTTTTCGGGCTACCGACCACGTATTTCATAGACAAGTCGGGCATCATACAGCACACCTACATGGGTGAGATGACGAAAGAAATAATAAACCAAGGCCTAAAAACCATCGGCGTAGAACAGTACTAGAGCATTTTAACTTTTCATAGCTACGCAAAAATTGTCATTCCCGCGAAAGCGGGAATCCAGAGAAGCAAGTGTTCGTATGCATGATAAGCCGAAATACTCTAGCCACCGCCACCGCCACCGCCGCAAAACTGCCCGTCACGCGGCGTAGCTCACGCCGCCTTGTGTTTTTTGGGCACAAGCGAAATTTTCAGCTTGAAGCCCAGCGCGTCCGCAATGCGGACAAGCGTTTCCATGTGGGGCAGCAGAAGGAAACAACGTCTCTAAAGATGAAGATGGAACCTCTTAACCAAGTCATGCAATTGCATCTCCCCATGATTTTTATAACTCGCACCGTAAGGTGATTGCAAACTGGTTCTTTCCCACCCCACGCAATCAGGTTATGGGGAATTCCAGCGTCACGGTTGTGCCTTCGTTATGTTTGGATTGGATATTGACCGTGCCGTTATGGCTTATCATTATGCTTCTTACAATCGAGAGGCCGAGGCCAGTGCCTGATTTTTTGGTGGTAAAAAACGGGTCGAAAACGAACTGCACATTTTCCTCTATTATCCACTCGCCGTGGTCCGCCACATCCACCCTTGCCCGGCTGGGGGATTGCGTAAGCGAGGTGGTTATTTCCACTGTGCCGCCATGTTTGGAGGCCTGCAAGGCGTTTAGCAATATGTTCAGGAGCACTTGCTGAACCTTCACCTTGTCGAACGATACCGGCGGCATGGTCTCCGCAAATTTCAGCACGACCGACAACTTAGCCTCATCGCACTGCAACCTTGCCATTGCCACGGTATCCTCTATGGTCTTGTGCAAATCCTGCCGCGTCATGTTCATCGGCATCGGCTTTGCGTAGTATATGAATTCGGTGACAATCTTCTCCAGGTTCGCCACCCCTTCTTTTGCGATATCGAAATGCTCCTGCTCTTGGTGCGGCAGTGACAGCCTTTTCCCCAGTATATCCAGGTTCATCTTTATGGATGAAAGCGGATTGCGTATCTCGTGCGCTATGCCCGTGGCAAGCCGCCCAAGCGAGGCCAGCCGTTCCTCGTGCTTTAGTTTTGTCATCAGGCTGTAGATTTCGGTGTCGTCGTGCAACACCCCCATCACGCCGATGATATTGTTATTGTCGTCGTACAGCGGGGAGGAACTTACGACAACCCTGTGCGGGTTGCCGCCTTTGTCCTCTATCACCATCTCCAGTTTCCTTTGGGTTCCCATGTCCAAAGGGCCGCCGGTACGGTCTTTTCCCATATGCCTTACGTTCAGTATCTCCAGCATGGGCCGCCCGATAAGCCCATCCATTTCGTATCCGAATTTCGTTATCTTGTTGTTGATGTATGTGATGCGCCCCTCTACATCGGTCGTCCATATAAGGTCGCTACAGTTGTCCAGCAGGCGCTTATAGAACCCTACGTCCATTTGTGGCCGGCAACTATTGCCAGTTGTCCTTTAGGTGCTGGTGCGAGGGGTTTATCCCGTACTTTTTTATTTTCCTGTCGAGCCGGGGACGGGTGGTGCCAAGTATCCTGCACGTTTCCCCTTTGTGCCATTTTGTGTAATCCAGCGTTTTGGTTATCTGTTCCTTCTCCACTTCGCTTAGCGACATGGGCAGGAACTCCTCCTTGCCCGTAGCAGGCAAATGCACGCCGGAAGCGGTGGCCGGAAGCGACGGTTCGGCGCTATCCCTCTCGCTGAAGGCGGACATGAAATGCTTTAGGAAAAGCCTGTCGCCGTGCGACATTATTACTGCATGCGTAACCACGTTTTCCAGTTGCCGCACGTTTCCCTTCCACTGCTGGGCCACAAGCCAATCCAACGCCTCGTGGGAAACAAATTTGATGTCGCGCCCCGTTTCTATCGCCTTTTGGGCTATAAAATAGGTGGAAAGGTGCTGGATATCCTCCGCCCTATCCCGTAGCGGGGGGATATGTATGTTTATCACCCTTATGCGGTAGTACAGGTCTTCCCTAAACCGCCCTTCCCGCACCATCTCTTCCAGGTTTTTGTTCGTGGCGGAAAGGACGCGGCAATTGGCCT
Source organism: Nitrospinales bacterium (assembly GCA_023248615.1). Taxonomy (GTDB): domain Bacteria; phylum Nitrospinota_A; class UBA7883; order JACRGQ01; family JACRGQ01; genus JAHFEI01. Next base: position 6,886 of record JAHFEI010000100.1, read on the forward strand.
TTATCTTTTGCGTCCCGCCCACCATCTCGAACTCGCGCTCTTGCAACACGCGCAAAAGCTTGGCCTGGATATCGAAGCTCAACTCGGCAATCTCATCCAGGAATATCGTCCCATCCCCGGCAAGGGCAAACCTGCCGTTCTTGGTAGTTATGGCGCCGGTAAACGCCCCCTTAACATGCCCAAACAGCTCCGATTCCAAAAGGGTGTCGACTATTGTTGAACAGTTTACGGAAATAAAAGGTGATGATGCATTCTGGCTGGACATATGG
>JAHFEI010000101.1 GCA_023248615.1 Nitrospinales bacterium
TGTCGGCGCGTGGCATCCCATGCAGAACACTGCGGCTGCTCCTTTTGTTTCTGTGTACGCTTTCCGGTAGGCGGCGGTAAAAATAGGGTTGTTGTACGAAAGCGCATGTAGGCTTGTTTGCCAGTTGCGGTAGATGTCGGTGTGGCACCGTGCGCACTCGGACGCTTTTTGGAATCCGCCAACGATATGTGCACGGTGCGCGGAGGTTACTTGCGGTTTTGTCGCGGCGGGATGGTGTTTGCTTCTCGCGTGTGATGCGGGCAATACGGCAAAAATGGAGGCTACTAATATAGCGATGGCAAAACGGATTTTTTTCATCGAACCACCCTTTAGTTATATACGCCGGAACGCCGCAATTGGCCTAGCCGGTTTGCTTTTGTATGTACGTTGATTGTAGCATGTTTTACCTGGCGCCGTCTCCCTACCTCCGCACGCTCCGACTCTTGCTCCGATATCCGGCGTTACTTGAATACCATGGAGGCGAACGAGACCATGGAGTCGTTTTCACCCTCCACGCTTTGCCGGTAGTCCAGCAGTTCCCCGTTGCGGCCTTCCAGCAGGTCTATCAGGACGTACAGGGCGGGATAACCGCAGATGTTGTTTGCCCGGTTTTTCTTTTTCATAAAGTTGACGAATTCTTTTTTCTTCCCCTCGCCGACAAGTTTCAGCAGTTTCCTGTCGTCCGTTTCCACTTCCGCCAGCCGCTCCTTATCAACGCCATCTTCCTGCCCAAAGCGGCGCCCCACATGGCTTAGGTCTACCCCCGCTATGAGGCACGCACCGCCGTTGAGTTTTTGTATGCCTTTGCGCAACGCCTCCACAAATTTGCGGACTCTGGCGATGTTGTATTGCGGATGTTGCACTTCCTCAATTATCTCCGGGAAGGAAAGCAGTATCGGCACTATCTTGCGCGGCGGCTGTCCCTGGAAAATCTTTTGCAGGAAAAGCACCTGGAATTCCGCAGAGTGCTCGTCCTTGTGGGCGTACATGTGCCGGTAAATCGGTTCGCCGAAATCGGCCTCTAGCCCCGACAGGAATTCGCGGTCTACGGGGCTGGTGCCAAGCGGCGTTTCAAAATCCTTGTCGATGCATGCGAAAAAGTCGCCATCGAGCGTATGGCCTATCGCCAGTATCACGAATGTCCCGGCGGTGGATTGGCGGAGGCTGGAAAACGCGGCTCCAAACGATTCTCCCCCAACCCGCAGGTCTATGTGCGGGGCGATTATGGCAAACGGCGCGGTATCCTTCGGCGGCGTACGCTCCAGATACCCGTCCAGCAGGGTAGAAAGTTCCTGCGGGTCTTTGGGATAGCTCTGTCCCGCCAGCGCCGCCTGGCGCACCGGAATGGCGGCGAAATCATCGGTGAAGCGTTGCCTTTTCTCCATGAAGTTTTCGTTGACCAGCAGGAAATGCTTGTCCAGTTGGGTAAGTAGCCCTTGCAAGTCATCCAGGGAGATTGATGCGTTGAAGTTGGAGTTGAAGTCGGCGCAGATTTTATCCAGGGTTTTCTCGCCGTCCATCATGGTCATAAGTATGTATGCCGGAAAGGAGACGGAAAGGGAGCTATCGGAAAAGTGCAGGGGATCCCGCAGGTTCACGTAGCGCACCCCCTCGTGTTCGAATGCCACCGGTTCCACGTAGCGGGCAAGCGGCTTCATGCCTAGTGTGTCCATGGCAGGTATTGTATCTGTTATTTGGGATAAAACAAAAAAGGCCGCCCCGGATATCCCGGAGCGGCCTCTTGGAACGTACTGTGCGGAGCGGTTAGAAGCCGATGCTCAACTGGACTACGTGGCGTGCGTCTTCACGCTGGCCAGCGTATCCGCCGACTTCTTCCTTGTAATGGGCGTAGGAGAGTTTGATGAGCCAGAAGTCCACGCCAAGGCCGTAGGAGATGTAGCCCTGATTTATGCCAGCCCGTACGGTTAATATCTTTGGTAGCTTGGCTTCAACGCCGATATGGAGCCGTTTGCCCTTGTCGGAGTCATCGGATGTGTTGCTGGCGATATCTTTCAGGTCTGCGGCTACCGTGGTGTTGAGGAACGCAAGTTGTTTGGTGACAGAGCCGCCTATATTTATGCTTTGCTTGATTTTGTTTTCAATAGGAGCCGTCTGGGTGCTCACCGTCATGTCGCCGAAGTTCATGTCGCCGATGTTTTGGATGACCATGCCCACCCTTGGTTTCCATGCCTCGTTTTCAAGGAAGTAGATGGCCCCCAGGTCCAGCCCTATCGCGCCACCGGTCTTTTTGTCCTGGTTCATGTCGTAGGAGGTTCCGGAGTCGGCGACCATTGCCGCAGTGAAGTCCTTGTACATCCTTTGGCGCTGGACGTATTTGGCGGTTCCGCCCACTTGCAATTTATCGTTCATGAAGGTGTGGGCAAGGCCAAGCACTACTCCGGCATCAATTTTGACGTCCATCGACATTGTGGGGTAGGCGGGGCTGTGGATTTCGGCATCCAGCGTGCCTTGGCCGATTACGCCAAGCTCAAAGTTATGGCGCGTGTAATTTGGGAATACCGATGCCCGAAAGTGCTGGTGTTTGCCCACGTTTGCTTTCATGAGGTTAACGGCAGATGTCGTGTCGCCGCTCTTCAGGCCAGTGGCATCGCTGTAGAAGGTCATGGTGTTTTCACCAACCTCTATTTGCGGGTTCAGGATTTCTACGGAACCTTTTTCCACGGAGGCCAAGCCTGCCGGGTTGTAAAATACCGCGTTCTCGTCGTTGGCTATTGTGGTAAACGCGTCACCCATGCCCAGTGGGCGGATGCCCCTGTAGAATGAGTTCATTTCCGTGGCATTCGCGGCGCTACCTGCCACGAGAGTGATTATGGCTACAAGCATGGAGACGGCAATTTTCTTCTTCATAATTCCCCTGTAAGAAAACTTTGCTTTATTCATTTTCCCGCCCCCCCTTACTTCACGCACGCGGTCATATAGCCGTTGATACCAGCCGATATTTGCGCCGACGTCGCTGTTGTGCTTGTGGAGGTTCCGCTACAGGTGGTGCCGCCCGTGGCAATGTTGTTGTTAAGTGTATATATCTGCTGTGCCGTGGTGTTGGTGCCGGTAGTGGTTATCTGGTTAAGGGCGTTCGCCGCAGTGATAAGGTTGTTTGCAACGGTAGTAGCCGTTGCGGTCGGTATGGTGGCCGAAGTTGTCGGCAGGCCGGTTGTGGTATTAAACCCGCCCGTTACTGATCCTATCTGGATTATGGCCGATGTTGCCGCAGTAACGCCTATCTGCGTGTTGAGGTCGTTCTTCTGTGCCGCGGTCAGCCCGGTTTGGCTTGTGTTGGTAAGTACGGACAGGGCGCTTCCAATTGCCGTGGCGCTCCCGCTTGTGTAGCTGAGCGATTTGGTTATGGTGGTGAAGCTCGTAGTGGTGCCGGACTTGTTCTGGTCGGCAAACTTTGCCAGGTCTAGCATGTTCAGCCCGGCCTGCCCCATGTAGGCGGCGGCAAGCTGCTGGGAAGTTTTAACATCGGAGCATACGTTGCTTGGACAGGCGCCTTTTAGCAGGTCGACGGCTGTTTGATAGTTGCCGCCATCTATAGCCATCTGCGCCGCTTCCTTGTTTGCCGCAGACGAGTTCTTGTCGGCGATGCTGTCGAAAGCGTTGTTGCCGCAACCCCCCAAAACCAGCATCCCGGCGATTGCCATGAGCGTTTTAGCCTTTTTTGAAAACATGCACGGTCTCCTTACACACAGATGTTACAACCCAATAAAAATACGATTACTTCTATACCCCTCTAACCCGTTAAAGACGGCGCCATTATACAGGAGCTACCGGGTCGTGGGCAAATTCTATCCGCGAATTCGTCCGGGGGGGGGGGGCTATTCCGCAGGAACGGGGCGGGGATTGCCGTCGGCATCCACTGCAACATAGACGACCTTTGCTTCCGTGACTTTCACGGTGGAGCCATACTGTCTTTTCCGTTCCGCGTAGACTGCAACATCCACCGTTATGGACGTTTTTCCTATCTTCACAACTTCGCCATAACAGCTTACCAAGTCCCCCACGAAGACCGGTTTTTTGAAAAGGAACTCGGTTACGGCAACGGTTACGACCCTGCCTTTGGCACGTTTCCCGGCTTCCACGGCTCCCGCCATATCCACCTGCGACATTATCCAGCCGCCGAATATATCCCCTGCAGGGTTGGTATCTGCCGGCATGGCAAGCACACGCAGGGATGGTTGCCGGGAGGGCAGTGGTACCTGGTCACTTTCGTTTTTCATGTCCGCTCCTGTTTAGTGGTTAGGATAAGGGAAGGGTACACTGAATGGCTCCGGCTGGCAACAGGTGAAAGGACGGATACCGGGCGGAGAGTTATCTGCCCGGTATTCCTGATAGCCTGTTTTGCCGTTTTTTGTATCCGCTTCAGATGGTGTACGGCGGGCGCATGGAGCGCAACGCGGCAACCCTTTTTTCCATTGGCGGATGCGTGCTGAAAAGGCTCAATACGCCTCCTCCTGTAAGGGGACTCATTATGAACATATGTGCTGTGGCTGGTTCCGCCGATTCCATCGGGATAGTTTGTGTGCCCCTGTGTATTTTCTCCAGGGCGCGCGCCAACGCCTCGGGATTCCTTACCAGCGCCGCACCTGTTGCGTCTGCGCCGTATTCGCGGGTGCGCGAGATTGCCATCTGTACCAGCATGGCGGCGATGGGGGCGAGTATCATCATCAAAATCATCACTATCGGATGGCTACCCCCTTCGCGGTCATCGCTCCTGCCACCGCCGAATATCATCGCCCACTGCGCCATATGAGCCAGCATGCCTATGGCGCCCGCTATGGTGGCGGCTATGGTGCCTATCAGGATGTCGCGATTTTTTACATGGGCTATTTCGTGGGCCAGCACGCCAGCCAGCTCTTCGCGGTCAAGCATCCTCATTATCCCCTGCGTTACTGCCACGGCCGCGTGCTCCGGGTTGCGCCCGGTGGCAAACGCGTTTGGTTGCTCCGAAGGGATCATATAGATTTTCGGCATCGGGATGCCAGCCGCCTGCGTTATCTGCCGCACGGTCTGGTGTAGCGCCGGGGAGTCCGCCTCGCTTATCTCGGTTGCCCCGTACATGCGAAGGACAATCTTGTCGCTCCAGTAGTAGGAAACAAAGTTCATCACCAGCGCCAGGAAGAAGGCCAGTATCATCCCGCTTTGGCCCCCTAGCGCCATCCCGCCGTAAACCAGTATCAAGGTCATGGCTGTCAGCATCATCGTTGTCTTGAATACGTTCATTTATTCCAGTTCCTCCGAATTGTTATTCTACGGATACCAATAAGACCGTCGCCGGACAAAGTCAATCCGCCCTTGGTTATCTTTGTATCGGGTGTAGAAGCCAACATAACTAGAGTGATAATAGCATAAAACGCCCTAGGCAGAGTGGCCCTATGCGCCGTAAAAAGGGGGTAAAAAAACGACATAATATCTGCGCAATAGCGGCAACCCATTCATTAACATAAAGAAACGGGGCTTCCGAAGAAGCCCCGCATTCGACTGTTTGTTGCTAGCGCTTTTCCATGCCAGCAGGCTGTCTGGTTACTTGCTGGGCGATGAGGTCGCCTTTGCCGCTGTCTATGAGGTCGTGCCACACGTCGGCGGGAGCCACGAAGGTGCTACCGGCTTTTACCGCCAGTGTTTGCTCTGTGCCGTCATCCAGCTTGAAGGTACCGGTTCCGGCTATGACGGTGAATATCTGGTCGCCCGTCGGGTGCTTGTGGTAGCCTATAGCCTGTCCGGCCTTGTAGTAATAGACATCCATGGTGAGGGTATCGGTCTTCAGCAGGGTAACTTTGCTTACTGCCCCATCGGTGTAGGCTTTTTTCTCGTTGATATCTGAACTCTGAATGGCCATTTGTCTGCCTCCTTAATAGTGTGGTCGGGTACTGCCTTTAGTTAAGACTTATAATAGCACGTACGTAATTTAACCTTTTATCGCGGCAGGGTCAATCCCGCCCGGTTTTTTGAGTACATTTGTAGCGTGAGGGCAACTTAGTGCACTGGCGGCGGTACGGGCTTTTCTCCCTCTGCGGGCGAGTTGGTATCAAGTTCCGGCACTCTCATTACTGGCGCCTTTTCCCCCTTCTTTTCGTACAGGAGGATGATGCTTATGCGCCGGTTTCTTTCATCCCGCGGGTTGAACCTTATCAGCGGCTCGGTATCCGCATATCCGACAACACGGGCAACCCGGTATGGGTCTATTCCGAGTGTTTCCAGCTCCTTCCGTGCTGCGGAAGCCCTCATGGTTGACAGCTCCCAGTTTGATACCCCGGCCACGTTATACGGGGATGCGTCGGTATGCCCCTCCACCGCAATCCTGTTGGTGGTGTCCTTGATGTTTTCGACAATTATTCCCAATATCTCTTTTGCCCTGTCGGTCGGCACGGCGCTACCGCTTTCAAACATCCGGTTCCCCTCTTTGTCGACTATCTGTATCCTTACGCCGCCCTCGAATATGTCCAGCATCACCTGGTCTTTTAACTTTTCCACCTTTTCCTGGACGGAAGCCGTGATTTTTTCCTTCATGTCCTCGGCGGACAGTTCGACCGACGCTCCGGATTTTGATTCTGCGGATTCCACTTTCAGTTCGCCGCCCGGCTGGTTTACGGCTGCTTTGGAGCCGGGCATGAAAGAAACTCCGGACTCCTTGAAGATGCTGAACTCCTTGAAGTACTCAGCCATCACGACCCGTTTTTGCGGCGAGACCATGGACAAAAGCCAAAGCAACAGGAAGAACGCCATCATGGCGGTAACGAAATCGGCGTAGGCCACTTTCCATGCGCCGCCGTGCCCACCGCCGTGCCCGCCTTTTTTTACTTTCCGGATTACGATGTTGCCGGTTTTTTTATCGTCGGCCATTATTTCTTAATTTTGCCTACTTCTATTTCGACTTCCGCAAAGGAGGGGCGAGAGCCGCCCGGTATAACCCTCCTGCCGAATTCTACCGCCACCTGTGGCGCCTCGCCCCTTACGAAGGCTACCAGGATGACTTTAAGTACCCCCATATACTGGTGTTCTTCCGATACGATGGCTTCCAGGTTTTTGGCCATGGGGCTAACATATCCATAGCTCATCAAGATACCCAAAAAGGTGCCGACCAGCGCCGCTCCGACGTGATGCCCCAGC
>JAHFEI010000102.1 GCA_023248615.1 Nitrospinales bacterium
CCGGTCTCTTTTTTCTTCTCTTCTTCTTTTGCAGGGGCCTGCACCTGCTTTAAGGTCGCATCGATTTTATAGCCTTCTTTGAGGGTGAATTTTTCGGTATACGGTACATACCCCTCTTTCTCCACTTTTATGTCGTATGTATCAATATCAAATTTGCCGTTTGTAATGGGGGTTTCGCCTACAAGTTTGCCGTTCAGCAAAACCTTGGCGCCAGGCGGGGTGGAGGCAACGGTAAGGAGTGCGGTTTTAACCTCATCTTTCTTTTCCTCCTTCTTTCTCTTTTCTTCTTTTTCTTCGGCTACTTTCTGTTTCGCGGTTTTTTGTGTGGTGGTTTTTGCCGTTTCCTGTGGAGCCTTGGCAACGGCCTGCGGAGCCGTTTTGGTTTCCACCTTGGCGACAGCTACCGGATGGGCTTCCTTTTTGGGAGCGGCCTTTTTAGTTCCAGGTTTTTCCTCGGGGGTTTTTTGTTCGACAACGGCAGGGGCAACGGCCGCCTGCGGTGCCGGGCTTTCTTTCTTGCCACCGGCAAGAGTGGCTATGGCAACGACAACAACCAGCAGGCCGGAGGTTGCCGCTCCGATGATGATGGCGCGTTTCTTTTTTTCCTTCGGAGTTCCAATTTTCCGGGTTTCTTCGTAGGCCGGTATTTTTTGTGTGGCTCCGGCGGAGCCGGAGTCTGCGGAGAATTCCCCTTTCTGCAGGGCCACCAGCGCATCGGCAAACTCTTTCCCGGTTTGGAACCTTTGCCCCGGCTCTTTGGCCAGCGCTTTTTGCATGAACTGGTCAATCTGTACAGGCAGGTCCATATTCAGCTTGCGCGCCGGTATAGGCTCTTCGTTCACCACGCGGTATATGACCGAGGTTATGCTGTCGCCGCCGTACGGCTTTTCGCCGGTAAGCATTTCGTAGAAAATAACGCCCAGCGCGAACAGGTCCGCCCGCCCATCCACCTTCCTGCCGCGTATCTGTTCCGGCGCCATATAGCTTGGGGTTCCAAGCACGGTGCCGGTAGTGGTAAGTGTGGAGTTGGAAAGCCTTGCAAGGCCGAAATCGGCTATTTTGGGTATTTTCCCGTTAGCCATCATGATATTGGCCGGTTTGATATCGCGGTGGACTATCCCTTTGGAGTGGGCGTGGTCTAGCCCGTCGGCTATTTGCCTGGCTATATCGATTATCTGGCTATAGTCGTAGAACTTGCTCCCCTTTATCATATCTTCCAGGTTGCCGCCTTCGAGGTATTCCATGGCTATGTAGGTGAGGTCGCCCTCCTCGCCGGCATCGTAGATGGTGAGTATGTTCGAATGTTGAAGTTGTCCGGTGGCGCGCGCTTCTACCAGAAACCGCTCTTTTATCTGTAGCTGTTCCGAATCATCTTTGTTCATGCCGAAGTGGATGACCTTCAGGGCAACAGGCCGTCCCAGACGGGCATCCATGCCTTTATAGACAACGCCCATGGCGCCGCGGCCCAGTTCTCCTACAACTTCAAATCTGCCAAGGGTTTTAGGTATCATATGTCCAATGGAGTGTATTTCATATTCAGGGAATCAGCCACTTTTCCACAAGTTAAAGTTCCGTTAATCGTATTGACTCCTTTTTTCAAAGCCGCATTTTCCAGAACGGCTATTCTAAGGCCTTTCTGTGCTATTTCAAAGGCATAAGAAAAGTTTGCGTTGGTAAGGGCCAGTGTGGAGGTGTGCGGTACCGCGCCTGGCATATTAGATACGCAATAATGGATAACCCCATCCACGGAGAATACAGGCTCGTGGTGGGATGTAGGCCGGGACGTTTCAATACACCCTCCCTGGTCTACCGAGATATCAACTACCACCGATCCTTTTTTCATCTCCGATACCATTCGGCGCGTAACCAGCCGTGGCGCTTTGGCTCCGGCAATAAGCACCGCTCCCACAAGCAGGTCTGTTTCGATTACCGCATCGTAAATTGTGTGCGGGTTTGAGTGGACGGTTTCCACCCTTCCGCCAAAAATGTCGTCCAGTGTGCGAAGCCGTGCCAGCGACATGTCCAGCACCCGTACCCGCGCACCCAGCCCAACCGCCATTTTTGCCGCGTTGCACCCCGCCACGCCGCCTCCGAGTATTGTCACCCTGCCCGGCAAAACTCCGGGAACCCCGCCGAGAAGCGTTCCGTTGCCGCCATTCGGTTTTTCCAGGTACCGCGCCCCCGCCTGGATAGCCATCCTTCCCGCAATCTCGGACATGGGGATGAGTATCGGCAGGGAGCCATCCGCCTCCTGCACGGTTTCGTAGGCGATGGCGGTTACCTTTTTTTTCAAAAGGGTTTCCGTAAGAACCCTGTCCGCCGCAAGGTGCAGGAAGGTGTAAAGGATAAGCCCCTCGCGCAGGAAACGGTATTCCGGCTCCACAGGCTCTTTTACTTTAATCACCATTTCCGCGCTGTTCCACAACTCTTCGGCGGAATCGGCTATCTGCGCGCCTTCGGCAAGGTATGCGTCGTCGGACATGCCGCTTCCCTCGCCCGCCGCCCTTTCCACCAGCGCCGTATGTCCGCCAAGTACAAGCCGCCGCACACCGGATGGCGTCATTCCTACGCGGTACTCATCCGGTTTGATTTCTTTGGGCACTCCGATAATCATCTGTTCCCCCTAAACACATACAAAATTCGCAGATAACGCCATATGGATTATATAATCGTATGGATGCCAATGCACGACCACAATGGGCTTACCGAAAATATCGCGGCGAACCTGTCGCTTATCCGCCGGAACATCGAAAATGCCGCCCGGCGAAGCGGACGCGACCCGGTGGATATCACATTGGTGGCCGTTACGAAAACGGTGGGGACGGATGCGATACGCGCCGCCATATCGTGCGGCGTGAAAGTGGTAGGGGAGAGCAGGGTGCAGGAGGCCATGGAAAAGCTCAGGCTGGTTGGCCCGGCGGTGGAGTGGCACCTTATCGGGCATCTCCAGAAGAACAAGGTCAAATATATCCTGGACTCGTTCAGCTTGGTCCATTCTGTGGATTCGTACGAGTTGGCGGCGGAGATAGGCCGACAGGCGGCGCAAAAGGGGAAAACCATGCCAGTGTTGTTGCAGGTGAATATCGGCGAGGAAAAATCAAAGCACGGCGTAGCGCCGCTGGATGCCGCAGATACAGCCAAAAGGGTTGCGGGGCTGGATGGGATACGGCTTTGCGGCCTTATGGCTATCCCCCCGTTTGCGGACGACCCGGAGTCCAGCAGGCCCTATTTCCGTAGGGTGCTGGAAATAAAATGCGGGCTGGAAGGTTTGAGGCTGGAAAAAGGCACCTTTGATGTATTATCATTCGGGATGACAGGCGATTACGAGGTGGCCGTTGAAGAGGGGGCTACCCATTTGAGGATTGGGACGGGGATATTTGGTGAACGGCAAAATTAAGAATAAGAAGATAGGCATCATCGGCGGCGGTGTGATGGGCGAGGCGCTCGTTGCCGGGCTTCTGCGTTCAGGGGCGTGTTCCGCCGAAAACCTGATGGTGTCGGACACCCTTGTGGAACGCTTGGAATTTCTCCGCTCGAAATACGGCATCGATGCGGACAAGGACAACATGAGGATAGTGGGCAGGTGCGAAATTATCGTGCTTGCCGTGAAACCGCAGACCCTCCCCGATTTGTTGCGCGAGATAGGCCCTTCAATCCATAAGGATGTTGTGGTTGTAAGTATCGCCGCCGGGGTAAAACTTTCCAGCCTCACATGGTGGATAAAAACCAAGGTCGTGCGGGCAATGCCTAACATCTGTACACAGGTTGGCGAGGGGCTGACCGCGCTGGCTGGCACTCCCGGCATTACGCAGGAAGATATGGATATGGTCGGAGTGCTATTCGAAGCCGTCGGCAAGGCGGTATGGCTGGATGAGTCCAAGATGGACGCCGTTACGGCAATTTCCGGCTCCGGCCCGGCCTACATGTTTCTTGTGATGGAGGCGATGATACAGGGCGGCGTGGAGGCGGGGCTTTCGCTACAGCAGTCACGCGAGCTTGTTTTTCAGACCGTAAAGGGAGCGGCCCAGATGGCGATAACAAGCGGCGAAAATCCGGCGGTATTACGGGAAAAAATAACGTCACCCCAAGGCACTACTGCGGCGGCGTTGCACCAGCTTGAGTTGCACGGCGTCCGTGGCGCTTTTCTTGATGCCATTGCGGCTGCCGCGCAGCGTTCCAGGGATCTTGGCTGATGTTCGTACTCGGCAACTTTGTCAAGGCCGTGGCCATGATACTGGATATGGGGCTTACGTTTTTCATGTGGCTTATCATCATCCGCGCCCTCATCTCATGGGTATCGCCAGATCCATTCAACCCGATAGTCCAGTTTTTGATACGGGCTACCGAGCCTATCCTCCGGCCAATACAGCGGGCGTTGCCGCCGATGTCGGGGCTAGACCTTTCCCCCCTCGTGGCTATATTCATAATCTACTTTTTGCAGGCGTTTTTGATTCGGACGCTGTACGACATTGCCACGAGGATGGGCTAGCGCCAAGCCGCTCCGCCCATTTTACGGATGAATAAAGCGGTGCAGGCGTCTGCGCACGGGGTGGTCATTTCGTGCCGCGTGGTGCCTTCCGCATCCCGTAGCGAGATTGCCGGCATGGCGGAAGATGCGGTGCGCATCCGCATCGCGGCGCCTCCAGTGGATGGCAAGGCGAACGGGGAACTGGTCAGGTTTCTCGCCAAGTTTTTCCGGGTGCCCAAAAGCGGCATCGAAATCCTGAAAGGGGAAACCGGAAAGCTTAAAAGGGTTTTAGTCTCGGGCATAGGGCCTGAAGAGGCGTTTAAAAAATTGGATGGGGAAAAATGATAAAGACAGTTGAGTTTACGCAAGAAGGATATGTCCGGCTTATTGACCAGCGGCTTCTGCCCACTGAAGAGGTGTTTTTGGAGTGCAGGGATTATATTCAACTGGCCGAGGCGATAAAGAATATGACGGTACGCGGCGCACCGGCCATCGGAGTGTCTGCGGCAGGCGGTATCGCCTTGGGGGCGCGGGCCGTGGATACGCAGGATATGGGGATTTTCCAAAAGCGGTTTGAAGAGGTCTGTAACGTTATTGCCTCCACCCGCCCCACTGCGGTGAATCTTTTTTGGGCCGTGGACAGGATGAAAAAGGCGGCAAAAAATCCGGCGCTGAAATCGGTGGCGGAGATGAAGGCCGCGCTACGCCGGGAGGCGGATGCGGTACTGGCGGAAGACCTGCTCATCAATGAAAAGATGGGGAAAAACGGGGCCGGGTTCATAAGCGAGGGAGATACGATACTGACCCATTGCAACGCCGGGGCGTTGGCCACTGCGGGGCATTTCGGCACCGCGCTGGGAGTGATAAAGGCGGCGCACCTTGAAGGGAAAAACATAAAGGTGTTCGCGGATGAGACGAGGCCCTTTTTGCAGGGTGCGCGCCTTACCGCGTGGGAGATGAAAAAAGAGGGAATAGATGTGACCCTGATAACGGACAACATGGCAGGCTACTTCATGAATAAGGGGTTTATACAGAAGGTAATAGTGGGCGCTGACCGTATTGCCTCAAACGGTGATGCGGCCAACAAGATAGGAACCTACTCCGTCGCGGTGCTGGCAAAAACCCACAATATCCCGTTCTATGTGGCGGCTCCGATTTCTACCATAGACTTTGAGATTCCGAACGGTGACAACATCCCGATTGAGGAGCGCGATACCAGGGAGGTTTCGCACGTGGGGAACCGCCAACTTGCCCCGGATGGCGTGAAAATATTGAATCCGGCCTTTGACGTAACGCCAAATGAGTACATAGAAGCGATAATAACCGAGAAGGGTGTAGCCAAAAAACCGTTTAAAGAATCGCTGGAAAAGCTCAGGAACTCCTGAGCCTTCCAAGCAGGGGAAGGCCTGCGCCCCACCTCGATTAACCGGGCAAGGTGCAGGAAACCGCCCACGCAGGGAAGAAGGCCACGGCGGGGCGGTTAACCGCCCAAATGTTTTACGGCACCAGGCCACCCGCCTTTCGGTGTCGTGTCTTCATGCCGAGTCCAACTTCCAGCCTCTTCCCAGCTTTAATTTCTCACTTTCCGGGCCTAAAATCAAGATTGCATTTTGTGGCTTGCATTGGGTATTTTTTTCAACGGCGGGCAGTTTCAAGGTCGTGCTCAGCTTTTATCCTCGATTCCGAAGTTGAGCCTTACGAAACCCAATAAACCATTGGAAAAAGCTGGCATTTCCTGACTGCCTTCTGTACTATTTTCAACTTCGGAGAAGTTGGAAGGCACACTGATAACCTGCTGACTATAAAGTTGTTATCTTGCCCGTTGATGGCAGAAAAACATCAACTTCGGAATCGAGGTTTATAAACCTCGATTCCGAAGTTAAAATTACTTTCCCCTCCTTCGCAAGGAGGGGATGAAGGGGAGGTTCCTCAACCCCACCTGCGCCTCCCCTTTCAAGGGGAGGAAATTAATTTTGATATCAGCCCTGTACCAAATTATTCTTTTGAAAATATCCAAATCAGGCATATTTATAAATTGTTTTGGGGTATTTTGAATTCCTGTCTTCGGAATCGAGGATAAACCAGCGTTCAATTTCCATTTTCCTTTTGGTGTAATCGAAACTTTACCGCTCTTCAGCCGCTTTCCGGCTATTCGGCAAAAAGTGGCTACAATTTGGCTACAGTAAGAAAAAGGAACTCACGCTCCCAGCTTTTCGAGCAGGGCGGAGATACCGACAAAATGCACCTTCACGTCCTTGATCGTTTTAGTGTAACCGCGCTCGGTATCATGGGTGACGACATAACACACCGCATCGGGATAGTGCTTTCGGAAAGCCAGCAGGTTTTTCAGATTGAACTCCCGTCCGCTCCACTTGCATTCGATGGCGATCAGCTTCGGTTCCTTTCTTCTGGTCAGCACAAAATCGATCTCGCGCCCCTGCTTGTCGCGCCAGTAGTACACATCCCGCGTTTGCAGATGGGTGCACATCTCGTTTAAGACGTAATGCTCCCAAAGCAATCCTAAATCCTCGTTACGGAGTTTTTCGATGCCTCGAAAGTAGCAGACAAAGCCGGTATCGAAACCGTACACCTTCGGGGCCTTCACGATCTCCGCCGCCGGATTGGTGGA
>JAHFEI010000103.1 GCA_023248615.1 Nitrospinales bacterium
GCACCGTTTCCACGGAGCGGAGTTTTCCTGGTTTGAGGGAGAGCAGGTCGATAAGGGACTTCCCGTCCATCAGCGTTTCGCGTATCACGCGGCTTAATTCCAGCATTGAACGCTGGTATTCCGTCTGGTATTTGATGTAAGCCAGCAGGAGGTAGTAGCACATCGCCACCCATATCCCGCCGGTTATTCGCGTCGGCCAGCGTGTAGCGGCGGACACCCTTCAGTCCGAGGTGGTACATCCGTTCGCCGTGAGCCGCCAGCCCCGTCTCAATCTCCCGCAGGCTCTCCTTCCTGCTTACCTGGGCGTAAAGAAGCGTGGTAAGCTGGTTCCATGCGGTGAACCCCTTGGAATAGCGGTCGCCGTTGTGGGCTGAAACGGCCTTCTCGAATTGATATCGCGGAAGGTGTTTGAGCAGTTCGGCAAATACGGTGTTGATATGGGGCATGGCTTGTTCCTCCTGTGTTGATAAGGGTAAGTCGCATTTCCATTATCAAACACAATAACCGAATAGGCCATCACCCCTTAATTTTTACCGTACAGAAGTGATTTTCCGCTGAAGTTTCCCCCGTGCTGGAGACGGGGCGGGAATGACAGTCTTGGCGTAGCTATGAAAAGTTCAAATGCTCTATTTGGCCTGTTTTTTCGCATCAACCCGGCATTCCAGTTGGCCACGATGTAACAGCAGTTCCAAGGTCTCACCGATTTTTACCTGCATCTCGTCTTTTATGATTTCGCCGTCCGGCCTGCGCGTTATGGAGTAGCCGCGCTCCAGTACCCTTAGCGGCGATAGCGCGTTGATGGAGCCGGACACCTCGGCGAAGGTGCGGCGTTTTTCCGCAAGGAGCATTCCCATCCTCCGCGCCATTTTATTTTCCAGGTTGCCCACGATATCCATTTTCCTTTTTATCAGTAGCGATGGGCGCAGTAACTGCAGGTGCCGTATTTGCGAGGCGACGCGGTTTTTAGAAGCGGCGTGGCGATGCTTTACCGCATTGGTTATGCGCATGAGATTTTCGTCCACCCTGCGCCGGTCGCCTTCCAGGAAGCGTGTCGGGTCGGTAAGCGCCGGGCTTCGCACCAGCCCCGCCAGCCTGTGGCGGTATTCCCTTATCATTGATGATGCGGCGTTTACCAGCCTGCGGTAGCAGGCGTTCACCGTGCGCGAAAGGTCTGCGCGGTTTTTCACCGCCAGCTCCGCCGCCGCGCTGGGGGTAGATGCGCGAAGGTCTGCCACAAAATCGGCGATGGTGAAATCTATCTCGTGCCCCACCGCGCTTATCACCGGTATGCGGGAGCGGTAGATGGCGTCCGCCACCACTTCTTCGTTAAAGGCCCACAGGCTCTCCGGCGAGCCGCCGCCACGCCCCGCTATGATGATATCCACCTTGCCATAGCGGTTGAAATCGTTTATCGCCTGCGCTATCTGCGCTTTTGCCATCTCCCCCTCTACCAGCACCGGTGCCAGGATAATTTTTATGGAGGGGTTGCGCCGCCGCAGTATGCGCACCATATCGCGGAACGCCGCGCCCGATTCCGAAGTGACCAGCCCTATGGTTTCCGGATATTCGGGGATAGGTTTTTTGCGCTCCTCGTCGAAGTACCCCTTGCCCGCAAGCTTTTTCTTCAACTGCTCGAATTTTATCTGGAGCGCCCCCAGCCCGGCAGGCTCTATCCTTTCCGCTATGAGCTGGTATTTCCCGTACGGGCCGTAGCTGGAAACGCGCCCCTTCACCAGTATCTTCATGCCGACTTCCAGCGAGAACTGCAGGTTCTTGCGCGACGAGCGCCACATGGTCGCGTCTATCACGTCTTTCTCTTCTTTCAGCGTTATGTACAGGTGGCCGGACGGGTGGTCTAGCGCTTTGCTTACTTCCCCTTCCACCCAGATGGACGGGAACGACTGCTCCAGCAGGTTTTTGATAAGGCGCGAAATCTCGGCGACGGTAAATATTTTTTCCTTGTCGCCCACAGCTTCCGGGAAAAGGTCCATCGCGCCCCTTTATGTGCGGTAGTGGGAGTTTATCGTAACGTACTCGTGGCTGATATCGCAGAAAAGGTAGCGGTCGCCAGCCTTCCCCCTGTTGAGCACCAGCCGCATTTTCACACGCTTTTTATTGAATTCGGCGGCAAGTTTTTTTTCGTCGATATCTGTCTGCGCCCCGTTTTTGAAAGCGGCATGCTTGCCGAAATAAAGCTCCATCTTGCCTTGGTCCACCTTCGCGCCGGAATACCCGGCGGCGCAAATGATGCGTCCCCAGTTCGGGTCGCCGCCGTGTAGCGCGGTTTTAACCAGTAGCGATCTGGCAACGGCGCGGGCCACCATAAGAGCTTCGTTCGCGTTGGCCGCTTTCTCCACTTTTATTTCCGCGATGCGCGTAACGCCTTCGCCATCACCCACTATTTTTTCGGAAAGCGTGGTGCAAACGGCGGCAAGCGCCTGCACGAACTTTTTGTAGTCCGCGCCGCCTTTGGATAGCGGGGCATTTCCGGCCGCTCCGTTGGCCAGCAGGAAAACGGTGTCGTTGGTGCTTGTATCGCCATCGATGGTCAAGCGGTTAAACGTGCCGTCTGCCGCCTCTTTCAGCGCGGATTGCAAAACGGCTTTCGGAACAGCCACATCGGTGATGATGAATGAAAGCATCGTCGCCATGTTCGGATGTATCATCCCCGACCCTTTGGCGCATCCCCATATGGCGACTTTTTTACCGCCGATTGTAACGCCCCTGGATGTCAGCTTCGGCTTCGTATCGGTGGTCATAATGGCGCGGGTAAAGCCTGCGGGGCTTGCCTTCAGCATTGCCGCCAACTTTGGGATGGCGGTGCCGAATTTGTCCCACGAAAAGTCCAGCCCGATAACGCCGGTGGATGCCACCAGCACTTCGCTGGCGCGGCACCGCAACTGCCTTGCCGTCAGGCGCGTGGTTTCCAGCGCATTTTTATAGCCCGGCTTGCCTGTACCGGCATTGGCGCATCCGCTGTTGGCTATGATGGCGCGGTGAGTTTTTGCTTTTATATGTTTCATGCTCAAAAGCACCGGAGCCGCTTTTGCCCTGTTGGTGGTGAACACTGCGGCGGCTGTGCAGGGAGTATCGCTTACGATGAGGCCGATATCTTCCTTATCCCACTTTTTAAGTTTCGCCTTGATGGCGGAAAACGAAAAACCCTTCGGCGTCATATACTTCCCTTTTTAATTATCCCGGTTCCCATCTTTTCCCGCGCCAGTATGACGCATGTTTTCAGCACGGGCCGATGTCCAGCGCTTCGTTTTCCTTGTACTTGAAGCGGATGTTGAAACACTGCACAGCCTGTCCAGATGCGCCTTTTATAAGGTTGTCGAGAACGCTAAGCGCTATCAGCCTTCCGGTGCGTACGTCCACTATCGGTCTTATCAGGCAGAAGTTGGTGCCGACCACATCTTTCAACTGCGGGTTTTTTTCGGATATTTTTACGAAAGCGGCGGACGCGTAGAAATCCCTATATATTTTCGTTACCTTCTCCTGCGTGGTCGCGGCGGTAAGGCTGGCGGTTATTGTGGCATGGATTCCCCTGTTAAACGGCCCTAGGTGTGGCACAAAACTTACCAGCGCCTCGTGGTCGCAAGCGAGGGAAAGTTCCTGCTCCATCTCCGGCGTGTGGCGATGGTTGGGCAGGGCGTATGCGGAAAGGTTTTCATTCACCTCGCAATAGCTGTATTCATGCTTCGCCTGCTTGCCAGCGCCGGATGTGCCGCTAACGGCGCTTACGAAAATATCCGGGCTTATAATCCCCGCCTTCAGCGCGGGCATGATGCCCAGTATGGTCGCCGTGGTGTAACAGCCGGGGCAGGCGACAAGCGACGTCTTTTTAATTTTTTCGCGGTGCAGTTCCGGTAGCCCGTACACTGCGTCTTTCAGCATATGCGGCGCCGGGTGGTCGAGGTGGTACCACTGCTTGTACTGCTCCTTGTCCTTCAGGCGGAAATCGGCGGAGAGGTCGAAAACAATCTTCCCCAGTTTTCTCCACTTAACGATATGCTTTGCGGCGGCGCCGTGCGGCAGGCAGGAGAAAATAACGTCGCACTTCAATATCAACTTGCTTTCGATAGAGCAAAATTTCATGTCGGGAGCGCCCACGCCCATGATGGTGGAAAGCGTCCTGCCAGCGTTGGTTTGGCTGGCGACGGCCCTAAGATTTACGTGCGGGTGGCGGCTGAGGATTTTTGTAAGCTCTATACCGGTGTACCCGGATGCTCCCACGATGGCGACATCTTTTTTCATAATACGTCTAATCTAGTTTGCCTAGGGCAAAAAAGGAAGGAGAAAATTGTTGGCTGTGTGCGGCAAATATCGCAAATCTCCATTCATCCCCCTTTTGAAAGAGACCTTTGCATAACCATTTTTCGTACGATACAAAACGGTGTCATTCCGGCCAAGCGAAGCGCGAGCCGGAATCCAGGTCCTTAGGAACACCAGCTTTTTGTCGCGCTCCTCGTCGTAAAACTTGATGCGACGCATGGGGTCGGGGTAATTTCCCTCGGCGTAGAAGCCGGACAACGAGATTGCCTCGTCCTTCAAGGCGTTCTTTCCTTTTGAAGTCGATATATCCCCGGTCAACCGATACAATTCATAGCTACGCAAAAATTGTCATTCCCGCCCCGTGTCCAGCACGGGGTAAACTCCATCGGGAATCCAGAGAAGCAAGTGTTCGTACGCATGATAAAGTAAAATGCTCTAGCAGCATTCGGAGTTTTTCGTGGCGCTGTCCCCACAACCGCACGCCGGGTTGCTGTTGGTTATCATCCCGCCTATGATGGCGCTGGCGCACCCTACCCCCGCATCGACTTTGATAGCGCCATATGCACAGTTTATGGCGCAGGCTCCGCATTCCATGCACATATCCCTATCGGTTATCTCAGCCTTTTTGTCTTTGATGGCGAAAACGGCGTGGGGACAAACTTCGGCGCAAAGGCCACACCCGGTACATTTTTCCTTAAAAAGTTCCAGGCTCGTTACATCCAAAAGGTATTTCATGCTACGCCGAACTCCCTCAATTTATAAATGACGATGAGAACGAAGGAAATGAAAGCCGCCAAAAGATAAACGGGAATGGCAAACTTTA
This sequence comes from Nitrospinales bacterium, assembly GCA_023248615.1. Taxonomy (GTDB): domain Bacteria; phylum Nitrospinota_A; class UBA7883; order JACRGQ01; family JACRGQ01; genus JAHFEI01. The sequence continues at coordinate 5,099 of JAHFEI010000103.1, forward strand.
ACTCCTTCTTCACCCCGGACATGCCGGTAAACACGGTCGAGCCGGTAAATTGGAGCGCGATATACGAGCTTAAAAGCGGGAACAAAATGAAAGTGGCCACCATGAGGACATAGTCCATTCCAAAAATACCCGTGAACCCCGAAGAGGCCAGAAGCAACGCCATCCCCGTTATCCAGCCTTTTACCGCGAAGGAACGGGAAGGCACAACATTAAGCAACGCCGGGGTAACAAAAGCTCCCGCCAATACGGTTATAAGGCCTATCAAAAGGAACGGCCACCCGCCAGACCATGCGCTCTCAAAACGTATGCCCAATGGCCCAAGGCCAAACAACGCCAGCACCGACAAGGCGTAGAGGGGGTACTTCTTCAGCGCCGGTACCAGCTCCATCGGGGTAAGTACCAGCCGGTCGGTGAAGGTGAATTTTACGGTGCGCATATCTGCCGTCGCCGCATAACCTGCCGCAATGTAGGCGGGAATATCCTTGGCATCAACAGGGCCGTAGTAGACGTTGAACCCGGTTTTCTTGTGGACAACATGAGCCGCCACACCGGGCGCACCAAGCTGGGGGAGGATGATTCTTTTGTGGCTGACAATACCCTTCAGGCCGGTAGCGGATATCCTGCTTACCAGTTCATCGGTGCCGAACGTCCCTTTTCCCGCCGCGCACCATACGTTGATGCCTTTGGTATCCAGCGCGAGTATCCAAACGCTCAGCCCTTTTAAAGAGTGCCGCAGGATATCAAAGCTCAGCTTGTAATTGGCGCTCACAAGAACATCGGACCCGTTGTCCGGCTTACCCACGGCGTACAGGCCGGGGCTGACGGTATATTCCATCCTGGAAAAACCGAGCCGGCATTTTATCTGGCCAATATAATCCGCTTGGGACCACTCGACAGTAACCGTTGCCGGGCGGGACGAGCCATCGACAACGCCGGGTTGACCTAGCGCATCTTTCGGTTGCCCGCAACAGGAGCCAGCATCCGCTTTAGTTGTACTTTCGGCTGGCGAACAACAAGATGCCGCCCCTTTTCCGCCGGGCGTTTCCATCTTTTGTATGTTTCCACCGGTCACTTGCTTTTCCAAGTTATCCTCAAAAAATACTGCATTCTCTGGATGCCCCCTATTTTACCGTTCCTCATCGGCACGAAGGTGGACTGCGCCCCATTCACTGGAACTTTAATCCGGCAGTTTTAGGGTGACCTGTCCGAGTTCTTGCTTCCTGTTTTCTGTTTTCGTCTTTCAATATATCCTCAAACTCCACCGGCGGCAAGTACTGGATGCCGGAGTGTATCCGCTTCCTGTTGTAGACCGCCTCTATGAACTGCGGGACGCGTTCAACAACGTCCGTGAAGTTCTCATATTCCCATAGGTACACCTCCTCTTTCTTCAGGGTTTTCATAAACGATCCGGCAAAAGCGTTGTCATACGGATTTCCCGGCCTCGACATGCTGATTTTGAACTGGCGCTCCCTTTCCGGTAGCGCCTATCGCTCGCTTCGAAGCCTTGGGATATCTACGGAAAAATTGGCTGGCCACCAAGGATTCGAACCTCGATAAGCAGATCCAGAATCTGCTGTCCTACCATTAGACGAGTGGCCAATCTTTAAGAGCTGTTAGTCGATAAACGGGTCTGCTGGCTCATCCTCATCGCGATGCTGTTGGTTGTGCATCGAACTGATTATAAACTCCTCGGCGCTCATCAAGGCACCTTTCACGTCGTACAGCGAAAGGTGGGAGTAGCGGCTTACAATTATCTCCGCGACCTCTTTGGCCAAAAATATGCGCTGCGTATCGTTATCTTTTCTCTTTTTGTGCATTAACTCCTCAATGTCATTTTTACCACGAAACAGGGGTGAAAGACAAGAAATGGCGCGGATGGGTGATGTATTAAATCTTGTGTCATGGAAGAAAAGGGGGTACCAACAATTAAACAACCACGAATAAAGGAGGTACCCCATGGCACAACGAGCCACGATAGTGAATGTAGGCGAAGCAATA
>JAHFEI010000104.1 GCA_023248615.1 Nitrospinales bacterium
AAGACAACCTTCCAGCTTGGCGAGCAAATGGCTGACGAAGCTGCAAGGGCGATGACGGCCTCCTTCTCAGACTTCTTTTTTGACGCGATGACGGGGAAGTTGAAATCGCTGGGGAGCTATATTAAGAGCTTTTTAAGTTCCATATTAAAGGCGCTTGCGGACGTGTATGCGCAGATGGCGGTAAAGGGGCTGATGTCGGGGCTGGGGTTTGGCGGCGGGAGGTGGACGGCTCAGCAAGCATCACAGATTGGCGCTGGAAATCTTACAGCAATGCACGATGGCGGCTATATTGCCGGCATCAACAGGATTGCCAGGTACCACGACGGCGCGGCGGTTGGGCGGAATGGACAGGATATCTTCAACCTAGCCGGCTTAAAACAAGGGGAAGTGCCGCTGGTGGCAAAGGTGGGGGAATTCATCCTGAACGATCGCGCCGTAAGCGCAATCGGGCTGGATACTTTATACAGGCTTAATAACCTGGGCGGCTTAAGCGGATTGAACCGCTCAAGCAGCTCAAACGGTTTTAACCGATACCACCTCGGCGGCGCCGTGGGGACGGGGCGGAATGCGGGTTCTTTTATTCCGCAATCCGAAATCCAAAATCAAAAATCCGGAGATACGATTGTGAATATAACCGTCGAAAACAAGACCGGGTTGCCGCTTTCCTTTAAGCAGACAGGGCTTTCCACCGACGAGCGTACCAGGGTGAAAACGATAGTCCTGGATTTGTTTTACACGGATCCGGGGTTTAAAAGCGCCGTTAAGGGGGCGTAGGAATTTTAGATTGCGGATTTTTGATTTTGGATTGAAAAAAATCCAAATTCCAAAATCCAAATTCCAAAATCAGATCAGAAGTGAAGGATAACTATGCCGCTGTTTGCCACATACAAAAACACCACATACTCACTATCAATATATCCGGAAACCCCGGTAGATATTGAACGGGCTGACGTGTTTGCGATCACACAGCAGTTTGGGTCGCCCTATTCACGCCCGGCGGTGACGAAGGTGTTACAGGCGTGGAAATTGCGCTATCAATATCTTACAGAGGCTGATGATGCGGTGCTGGAAGCCCTTTTTAGCGCGATTAATTATACGGATGTTTTCGCCTGGTACTACTATCTTAAAGGCGTGAATATCAATGTGCGCCTTAAGGAGATGCCGAAGATTAGCGCCGTCGGCGCGGGGTTTTATCATGCCGAAATAGCAATTGCGGAGGTATAGCCATGCCACGGGATTTGCCGCAAAATATTATAAAAGAGAAAAACAAGACCGCAAGCAATAGTCCCTTCCTTGTACTTGCGCAGATTACCTTCCCCGTTGACAGCTCAACGAGTTTTTACATTGTAAATAACACCGAAAATATCACCTTCCAGGGGCAGGAGTATACGGCATTTCAATTCACGATTGATTTCCCCGATGAGGCATCGAAGGGGGAGTTGACCTTTGCGGCGCTGCGCCTGTTTAATATTTCCACCGTCTTCCGCCCGTATATTGAGCAAACGAAGGGCGGTATCGGGGCGACGGTGACGCTGATTATTGTGAATACTGCGTACCTGTCGGAAAATTACGCGGAGCTTACGGCGACGTTTGACGTGTTGCAATCCACGATCAACGTGTCGCAGATAATATTCAAACTTGGCTATAAAAATTTAATGTTGGTACGGTATCCGCTCTACCGCTATATTGCGTCGCACTGCCAGTGGCAGTTTAAAAGCCCTGAGTGTGCGTATTCCGGCCGTAAGGCGGTTGAAGCGATGGTCGGCGGGGAGACGAGTATTGCGCTGGACGCACGGAAGGATATATACGAATGGCCTATAACCGGGACGGGGATCATTAAAGACTCTCTTAATAATAATGACGCGATTGCGTGGACAGGTATGACCCGTGAGGGCGATACGGTGACGCTTTCCGGCGTGACGGGCTTGCTTGCCCATACCCGCAATGCGCGCGTATACCCTGATGGGTATGGGTACGATACGTGCGACAGGACGCTAAATGCCTGCCGTGAGCGGGGTAATTCGAGGCGATTTGGCGGGTATATGGGATTAATGGGGATGGTTAAGGTGGTTTAATGATTTTGGATTGGTGATTTTGGAATTTGGATTTTTTTAATCCAAAATCCAAAATCCGCAATCTAAATTCAGGGTTTAAGGTTTGGAGTTCAAAGGTGATCGAATACGAGGATTTGCTTGGTGTGCCGTTTGTTTATGGCGGCCGGTCTAAAAAAGAGGGGTTCGATTGCTACGGGCTGGTGATGGAGATCTACCAGCGTAATGGTATTGTGCTGCCTGAGTATGCCTCGACGGATAAGTTTAGCCTTATACACCAGGCGATCCATGAGGCTAAGCCGCTTTTTATTGAGATTGAGAGGCCGGAGGCCTTGTGTGTGGTTACCTTTAAAATCCGTCCTCCTTACACGTCGCATATCGGCGTGGTGATGCCGGAGGTGACGAGGTTTATTCATATTATGATGAAGAGGTCTGTGGCGGTGGAACGGCTTGAGGATGATTGCTGGAAGCGGAGAATTACTGGGTTCTTTAGATGGAGAAACTGACACTTGTTAAGCTGGACAATCCGTTGCGGCGCGAGGATAAAGATACCTTCCCGGTGGATTACGTGCCGGGCAGGACACTCTTGGATCTTATTCGGGGGAATTATCCGGATGGTGTAGAGATAATTGCCTCGGTGGACGGGGTGATTATCCCGAAAGGTCGGTACGGGCTTACCTTTCCGCAGGCGGGCAATTGTATCTTGTTTGTGCCGGAGCTGGGTTTTGGCGGCGGCGATAATAAGATGATTATCGGCATGGTGCTGATGATCGCTATCGCCGTTGCGGCGCCTTATGCGATTGGGGCGATGCCTGTGGCATGGGGGCTGGCTACGGCGGCCGGATCGCTGACGATGCTTGGTTCATTTGCGGCTGCCGGTATGGTGATGATGGGCGGGTTGCTTATCACCGCGCTTATGCCGCATCCTAAGCCGAAGTTGCCGTCGCTGGATACCGGATTTGATACGACGCAGACGTATACGTGGAGTCCGGAGACGACGCAGCAGCAAGGCACGTGTGTGCCGCGTATTTACGGGCGCAATAAGGCATACGGGAATATTATTGCGTCGTACATCGAAAGCGTAAACGATAAACAGTACCTTAATACGCTGATATGCCTGGGGATAGGGCCGGTGAAATCTATTACCGGCTTTAAAATCAATGATCAACCGATCGGTAATTTTAGCGGGATTACGGTCGAGGTGCGGCACGGGGATTTAGACCAGGAGCCAATTAGTAATTTCAACGACACACCCGTATCGTCCGGGCAGTTGGGTATGAAGGTGGTTGAGGGCATGCCGGCGAATTATACGACACAGGGCAGCACGTTTCAGGGGTTGAAGGTTGAGGTGCGGTTCCCGAACGGGCTGTTTTATTTCACCGATGCAGGCGTTTGGGAAAATTATAGCGTAGACTTTGCCGTGGAAGTACAGAATGCGGACGTGGAAGGGTCTCTCTGGGTGCCAATTGCCACCCAGGTGGTAAGTAGTGAGCAAACGGAGAATATAAACCGGTGGAGTGCGGGACGGTGGATGTATAGTAACGACGAGGCGGTGTGGTATGAGCTGGCAGTGGGAGGCATCAACCAGGACAGCCACTACGAAGGAGAGTCTTACACCAGTGATAATTATGAGGAAAATTATTTTTATAATTTCTGGAGGTGGATTACAGAGAGTAAGGTGACTATTGTAACCGACACCAGAGGCTATGTAACTATAACCGGGAATTCTAATCAGCCGATAAACAGGACGTATAAAGCGGTAGGGCTGACCCAGGCGCATTATAATATCCGCGTCACAAACCGTACTCCGGACCAAACGGATACGAGGTATGGCGACGATCTTTACCTTGTGTCCGTGAGCGAGGTGTATGAGGATGACTTTGAGTATCCCCGCCACGCGCTCGTTGGGATAAAGGCGCTTGCGACGGATCAGCTTTCGGGGTCGCTCCGATTCTCTTGCATCGTGGAGGGGGCGTATGTGCAGGTGTGGGACGGGGAGGTGTGGTCTGCGCAGTCTATCGATAACCCTGCGTGGGACTGTTATGATATATTTACGCAGCCGGTGTACGACAACGATTTAGGGGTGTTGGAGTATAGGTCGTTTGGGCCGGAGCGCACGTCGCCTGGGGCGTTTAAGGCGTGGGCTGATTTTTGCGATACGCTCGTACCCGATGGCACTGGCGGACAGGAGCGGCGGATCACGTGTAATGCGATTTATGACACTGAGACGTCGCTATGGGAGGCGGCGCTGAAAATCTGTAACCTTGGCCGCGCCACGCCGGTGTGGTATGGTGCAAAACTCAACGTGGTTGTGGATAAGCCGGCACAGCCGTCGCAACTCTTTAATATTAGCAATATGGGGGTAAATTCTTACGAGGAAACCTATTTACCTTATGAGGATCGCGCCTCAGAGCTGGAGCTTGATTTTGTTAACGCTGCCGACGATTTCAAGCGGACGTTGTTCAATGTATTCAATTCGAATATACAGAACAAAAATAATAAGATAACGTTGCAGCTTTTCGGCTGCACGAAGGCGTCGGAAGCCTGGAGGCATGGGACGTTTCGGCTTTTCCAGAACCAGTTCGCGCTCTCTACGGCGAGGGTGCTTGTGGCGCTTGACGCGCTTGCGGCCACGGTGGGCGACGTGGTGTTGTTACAGCATGACGCGCTGACGCCGCGAACTACCGTGGGTGGGCGGATAGTGGCGGCTACGGCTACCACGGTGACGCTGGACAGGGAGGTAGAGATTTCAGAAGGGAAGGCGTATGCGATTATTATCCGGCTTGCAAATGATGAGATATTAGCGGAGAGGGGCGTGACGGATCAGCCGGGTAAGTATACTACGCTTACCGTTGTCACTCCTTTTGCGACGACGCCGGAGGCTCAGGATATCTACAGCTTCGGCGAGGCGGTAAAAATTACGAAGCCGTACCGCATCCTTAATATTGCCAAATCACTGACGGCAGGGTTTACACTGACGGTGATAACCTATGATGAGAATATATACACGGCAGACACGGGCGAGCCGATTGTGCCGCCGCCGGACACGTCTTACGAGAGGGCGAAGGTCTTTGATTTGTCTTGCTCTGAAAGTATGGAACGGGCGGGGGATACTATATTGAATAAGGTTACGGCGTCTTGGCGGGTAGATAAGAATTACCGTAAGGCGAAGGTGCGCGTGACGATGGATGGCGCCGTGGTATCTGAGGGATATACGGAGGGGACGGGATGGCAATTTTACGGGGAATTATCACGCGAGTATGTTATTAATGTGATCGCTTGTGATCGATGGATTGGCGTATCGGGCGCAGCACAGACGATTACATTTACGCCGAGCCTACAATTACTACCACCCGCGAACGTGACGGGGTTAGTAAGCGAGGTGACGGGGGAGACCTTAAGGTTGAGCTGGGACGCTAATCTTGATATCGACTTAAGCCACTATATTGTGTACATATCAAAGCATAACCATTCCGACGCTATTAGAAAAAAGGTGGTATATAACACCTTTGCGGACTTCCTGCTGGGCGCGGGAAATTATAAAGTACGGGTGTATGCCGTGGATTTATTGAGTACGCGGAGCGTGCAGCCCGCGGAGGCCGTGGTGAAAATACCGGAGGTGCGTATTAAGTCGTTGATCGCTTCGTCGTCGCCCGACCCTGGCGTCGCTGGTGGCGGCACGTATGCCGGTGCGTCTTGCTACGCCGGTGCGTCCGGTTTCAGGCGCCCGGCAGTCGTAGGCACGGCCACGTCTGCGGCGATTACAGACCCCGCGAGTCCCTATCTGCAAAACTATATCGCCGGGTTTTCCGCTTCGACGATTGCGGGATTAGATCATCCCGTGAGTTGGTTTTCAGGTATGGATTTCTCGCGAGATTCTACGTGGGAGGGAAATACCAACGATTTTGGCAGTATTAAAGAGGGGTATCTTTCTTTCGATTATACTGTCACAAGGAATGCGTATGATCATATGGCTGATTGGCAGGCGTCCGTGTCTGCGCTCGCGGGGATTAGAGTAAGCGATTTTGCCGACGATCATGGGGTGGTTACGGTGTCGGCGTTGGTATCTACAGATAACGATGTGTGGCGCGAGGCGACTGGCGGCTACGTAAAGGCTAGATATTTAAAGCCTAAAATATGCATACAGTCGAGAAATCCCACAAAAGAGTATTTTGTTGGCGACGTTGTCGTAACTATAGATTAATTGTAAGGCTTTTAAGGAGGTAGGATATGACTATCAATAGGAGTAATCCAAACACGGGGCAGACCGTACCCGATGCGGTAATCAGTATTAATACTGCACTTAAGCAGCTCGAAGATGATCGTATTGCAGATACGGCTGGGCTTGACTCCCGTCTCGCCGTCGTAGAGGGAGGGCGGTCGGCGGCCAGCCCGTGGACTAAACTGCATACAAATAGCCTTGCGCTAGGAGGTGTGGCTAGATCGTCGTGGCCGAGCGCATCGAGTGGGGCGTTTGGGCAGGTAGTGTACGGCGGAAGCGTCACGCTGAACGGGTCTGCCGGGGTTACTGTAACCCACAATCTTAATCTTACACCCACCCCAACCGCGTACCTCGTTATAGTACAATGCAACGACGTCACCAAATTAGGTCTTGTAGGCGAGATAGCCTACACCAAAACCGTGACCAATGTCCTTATAAAAAACAGCGGCAATACCAATATCACCGCCGACATTTGCATTATAAATCTCAACCCTTAGCAATCTCTATGCCAGCGGTAGCCCACCCCCTACACTACCGCTGGCATCCCCTTACCTCCCGCCAATAAATTTCCGTGATTTGTCAACTTAGAGTTGATACAATCAAACCGTAAAATTCTCTCAGTTATTGCAGCTTTGAAAATAACGGAAATCGCCGCCGGACAGCGGATCATTCGACTTGTTTCAGCTTTCTCTATCCGCATTCCGCAATCTGCAATCTATTGCCGGTCGCCAACAGGAGTTGGCTCCTACCAACAACTTTGAAATTCCTATACATTAAATTACAAAT
>JAHFEI010000105.1 GCA_023248615.1 Nitrospinales bacterium
TGGCGGTGCGCGGCTGGTTAAAGAGGGAGGACATCTCGCCGAAATACTCGCCGGGCTGTGTTATCTCGCCAACCACGCGCCCACTCTTTGTTATTATGAGGCCGCCCTGCAGTAGCTGGTAGAAGTTCTTGTCCGTGTTCCCTTCGCGGATTATAAGGTCGCCATCCTCAAAGACCAGCTCATCCGGTTTCAACAAGTAGGCAGGAAGCGCCTCTTTTTGCATGACGGTGTTGGCCACAACCTCGTCCATTGTGGTAACGCCTTCCACCATCTTGTTCAGGCCGTCCCTGCGCAGGGATATCATGCCGTCTTTTATCGCTATCTTGCGCAACACGTCTTCGCCAACGCGGGCGGCAATGGCTATCTTGATAGGTTCCGTACACTCCATCAGCTCAAAATTACCGACGCGCCCCTTGTACCCGTTGTTGCACGAGGGGCATCCGGCGCCTTCGTAAATTTTTACGCCTGACAGCTCTTCCCTTGTGTACCCCACCTCTAGCAACGCCTTGTGGGGGATATCCTCCACCTGCCTCTTGCACTTTGTGCATATCCTGCGCAGTAGCCTTTGCGCCACTATCAGCAACAAGGCGCTGGATACCATGTATGGCGGTATCCCTATGTCTATGATACGCGCCACGGTGGCGGCACAATCGTTTGTATGCAGTGTGCTGAAAACAAGATGCCCGGTCATGGACGCTTTTACCGCTATTTCCGCCGTCTCCATATCGCGGATTTCGCCGACGAGTATTATTTCGGGGTCTTGCCGCAGGAACGATTTCAGCGCGGCGGCAAACGTAAGCCCCACCTCGTTACGCACCAACACCTGGTTGATGCCCTCGAAGTTGAACTCAACCGGGTCTTCCGCCGTGAGTATCTTCACGTCCTCGGTGTTGAGTGCGTTGATGGCGGAATACAACGTGTTCGTCTTGCCGGAACCGGTGGGGCCAGTAACCAACACAAGCCCCTGCGGAGCCTCGATAGCACGGTTGAATTTCTCCAGCGCGCCAAGGGAAAACCCAAGTTTCGTCAGGTCTACCTGCAGTTTGCCGGGGTCCAAAAGGCGCATGACCGTAGATTCGCCGAACAGCGTGGGCAATATGGATACGCGGAAGTCCACGACCCTGCCACGGGAAATTTTAATTTTTATGCGCCCGTCCTGCGGTATGCGCTTTTCCGCGATGTTAAGGCTGGACATTATCTTGATGCGGGAGACGAGCGCATTTTTCATCTGCAACGGAAGCGTCATTACCTCGCTTAACGTGCCGTCTTTGCGGTAGCGGACACGCATCCTCTTTTCGTACGGCTCTATATGTATGTCGGAAACGCCTTCGTTAACAGCTTTTACCAGCAGGCCGTTTACCAGCTGGATGAGGGCCGCATCACCGGCGCCAACCATCCCTTCGTCATCGTCCTCTTCCTTGGATATTTCAAGCTCGTCCTCGACGCTGGAAATGATTTCTCCCATGTCGAAGCTGGTATTCGCCTTTTCCTGCGGTTTTGCCTCATCCTTGCTATCCGCCTCTTCGGACGGCAGAAACGCCTTGTACTCCTCGTCGCTTATGCCGTAATGCTTTTTGTAGGCGTCCGCCAGGTCTTTCATGCGCGTTATCTTGGTCTTTACGGGTAGCTTGGTTTTGGAAGCAATCTCCTCTATGGCGCCGAAGTTCGTAGGGTCCACCATCGCGACAACCAGGGTACCGCTATCCAATTCCATCGGAAGCATCATGTAGGTTTTGGCGGATGCGAAGTCGAACATCTTCAGGGCGTCTGCGGAAGGGTTCTCTTTGGCGAGCTCCGCCAGCGGTATGGACATGTTGCGCGATACAAAGTTCAGTATCGCGTCCTCGGTGATGTAGCCCAGCTTGATGAGGGTGTGCCCTATCCAGCCGCCTTTTTTCTTTTGGGCCTCTTCCGCCTCTTTAAGCTGGCGGCCGGTTATCCTGCCGTCCCTGCGCAACAGGTCGGCAAGCTTCTCCCTTTTCGTCTCGTCCTGGATGGTCTTTTTAAAACTGGATTTTCTCTCATCCGGTACTGCCATATGGTTCCCTTCTTCAATCCACTGGATATACGCCACACCGGCGCAGTATCTCAGTGGGTGATTATAGCATCACAACATGCGGGTACAATATCCATTCCTGTCGCCCACTTTCCTGTGGCGCAAGGGGCATTCCCCACAGGTTCGGACAAATGTTGCCCCGCAAGCGGATAGCCGTTGCGCCCGGCCCCTTGGCATGGCAATATCATTGCCATATGAGGAGCGCACACAAATGATTTTGATGGTGGACAACTACGATTCGTTTACCTACAACCTCGTCCAGTATTTTATGGAGCTGGGGGAAGAGGTAAAAACCTTCCGCAACGATTCCATCACCATCCCGCAAATAGAGGCGTTGCGCCCCAACTACATCGTCATAAGCCCCGGCCCATGCACCCCGAACGAGGCGGGCATATCGCTTGCCGTGGTGGAGCAGTTGCAAGGCAAGTTCCCGATACTCGGCGTTTGCCTGGGGCACCAGTCCATCTGCCAGGCGTTTGGCGGTAAGATAATAAAAGCGCAAAAGCTGATGCACGGGAAAACATCCGGCATCACTCACGACGGCAAAACGATTTTCAAGGGCATACCCAGCCCGTTCACCGCCACGCGCTACCATTCGCTGGTGGCGGAAAAAGAATCTTTCCCGGATGCGCTGGAAATATCGGCAACGGAAAACGGGCAGGGCGAGATAATGGCGGCGCGGCACCGCACGCTACCTATCGAGGGGGTGCAGTTCCACCCGGAATCCATACTCACCACCGAGGGGAAAAATATTTTGAAAAACTTCCTCTCCTCCTACCGCTGACAGATGGGCGGGACGAAAGGGCCGTTATGATAAAAGAATCCATAGCAACCCTCATCGGGGGCAAAAACCTGGGCGAAAGCGAAATGATGGTCGTGATGGACGAAATCATGACGGGTGGCGCTACGCAGGCGCAGATTGGCGCGTTTCTTATCGCCCTGCGGATAAAAGGGGAAACGGTAGACGAGATTACCGGCGCGGCCCGCGTGATGCGCAACAGGGCGCTACGGGTAGAGACGCCAGCCGGGAAAACCGTGGTGGATACCTGCGGCACGGGCGGCGACAGCTCCGGCACTTTCAACATATCCACCACAGCCGCATTCATAACGGCTGGCGCGGGTCTGGTGGTGGCAAAACATGGCAACAAGTCCGTATCCAGCAAATCCGGTAGCGCGGATATGCTTGCCAAGCTTGGGATAAACATAGAGGCCGAGCAGGAGCTGGTGGAAGTTTGTCTGCGGCAGTGCGGCATAGGGTTCCTTTACGCGCCGATGATGCACGGCGCAATGAAACACGCCATAGGCCCCCGCCGCGAAATAGGGGTGCGCACCATATTCAACCTGCTGGGGCCGCTTACCAACCCGGCGGGAGCAACGCACCAGGTTATCGGCGTGTATTCCGATACGCTTACAGAGCCGATGGCAAACGTGCTGATGCGCCTGGGCGCGACGCATGTGTTTGTGGTGCATGGCCACGATGGGCTGGATGAGGTGACGCTAACCACCACCACGCGGATAAGCGAACTGAAAAAGTCGGAAGTGAAAACCTGGACTTTCGACCCGAAAGAATACGGCTTTTCCTATTGCTCGCCCGCAGAGTTGAAAGGTGACGGCCCGGAACAAAACGCCGATATTACCCTTCGCATATTGAAGGGGGAAGAGACCGGCCCGAAGCGGGATGTGGCGGTAATAAACGCCGCGCTGGCGATAACGGCAGGTGGGCTTGCCGTGGATATCCGTAGCGCCATAGCGATGGCGAATAAATCCATAGGTTCCGGCGAGGCGATGAAACGGCTGGATGCGATGCGCCAAATCACCAACAAAAAATAATTCCGCATTCCCGAGTACCTTCCTTCCCTTGCAAGGTGAGGAAAATAAGAAAGGGAAAAGGATTAGCGCGAGAGTTCTTTTAGCGATTTGCGGATAAGCGAAGCCAAGTCCGAGCCCTGGTTTTCTTCTCCCACTTTTACCACCGCTTTTTCCGCATGCGCTTTTTGGTATCCCAGGTTTACCAGCGCCGCCACCGCATCCAGCATGTTTTGCCCTGCGGCGGGCGCGCCATCCACCGGCGATAACTGCGGGCCGAACTTATCCTTTAGCTCCATGATTATCCGTTCGGCGGTTTTGCCGCCTACTCCCGGAATTTTTGAGAGGGATGTCTTGTCGCCGCCCACCACGGCGTTGCGTAGCGCATCCGGCTTCATGCCGGAAAGCACGGCGCATGCCAGCTTTGGCCCTATGCGCGTGACGGAGATGAGTTTTAAAAACATCTCCTTTTCCGCCTTATCCGCAAACCCGTAAAGCAGGAACGCATCTTCCCGCACCACCGTCACCGTTTGTATCTGCGCCGGTTGCCCAACGGCGGGAAGCATTTCGTACCCGCCCAACGTGATGAACAACCGATAGCCCACGCCGCCCACGTCCACCACCGCTTGTTGCGGCGTTTTTTCCAGCAGTGCGCCTCGCAAAAATGCAATCATGCTTTTGCCAGCCTTCTTTTCATCGGTAGCGAATGGAGATGGCACACCGCCACAGCCAGCGCGTCCGTTACATCTTCCGGTTTCGGTATTTCCTTTATCCCCAAAATCCTGCAAACCATTACCGCCACCTGTTTTTTGTCCGCGTGGCCGCCGCCCACCAGCGCTTTTTTTACCTGTAGCGCGGAATACTCTGCGGGCAACATGCCGGTTAAAATAGCGGGCAAAATAGCCGCCGCCCGCGCCTGTCCCAGCACCAGGGCGGAACGCGCATTTACGGCGAAAAAAACATTTTCCACCGCCACCCCGGTCGGGCCGAACTCCACTATCAGCTCGGCAAATGCCGTAAAAATATATTTCAGCCGTTGGTGCGCGTCGGCGGATGCCGGCGGCTTTACCACCCCATAGCTGATGGCGGTAAGCCTGTTGCCGTTCTCCTCCACTATGCCGTACCCGGCAACGCGGCTACCGGGGTCTATACCAAGTATCCTGGTGGCGGAAGTTGCGGGAGCGGGCAAAGGCGTCACCGGCTTATTCGGAGGCTATAGCTTCCATCACTTCGTCCGCTATGTCGAAGTTGGCGTATACCTTTTGCACGTCGTCGTGGTCTTCCAGCATTTCCATAAGTTTGAGCATGGAGCGCGCTTTGTCTTCCGCAAGCGCCACGGTGGATTGCGGGATCATGGTAAGCTCCGCCACGGACGGGACGAGTTTCTTCGCCTCTATGGCGTGCCTTACAGTCTCGAAATCTTCCATCGAGGTGGTTATCTCGTAATAATCCTTTTGCGGGGAGAGGTCTTCCGCACCGGCGTTAAGGGCTATTTCCAGCAGTTCCGATTCCCCTATCTGCTCTTTCGGGATGGTGATTATCCCCTTTTTGGTGAACATCCAGTTTACGCACCCGGTCTCCCCTATGCTACCGCCGTATTTGCCAAGCAGGGAGCGCACCTCGGAGACCGTGCGGTTTTTATTGTCTGTGGTGGATGCGATAAGCATGGCCACGCCGCCGGGGCCGTACCCTTCGTAAGTTATCTCCTCGTAGGAAAAACCTTCCAGCGCACCGGTCCCTTTTTTTATCGCACGGTCGATATTATCCGCAGGCATGTTGGCGGCCTTAGCCGCGACAATGGCGGTGCGAAGCCGCGGGTTGGAATTTACATCCCCGCCACCCAGTCGGGCGGCAACGGTCATTTCCTTTATTATCTTGCTCCATATCCTGCTTCTCTTGGCGTCCAAGGCCCCTTTTTTATGCTTAATCGTCGCCCATTTCGAATGACCTGACATGGTGTCCCCCCAAATAAAAACCGCAAACAAGGCAAACCTTATTCGACTACCCGCGATTCGCCATGAATTCACCCGGCCTGCATTGCCAAAACCGGACTAACGCCTCTTTGCAAAGTCTAGCACAACCGCCTTAAAAAGGTTGAAAAACCCGGAATCCCCGCTGGCGGGCGCTTTTTGCCAAAGGTTATCGCTTGTGCAAAAGGAAAGGAATGCTTACGTTGCCAAGGCTTTTGGTAATAATTTGCTTCTGTTATGATATGATTACCCGGAAGCGCGAAAACGGAAGTAGCGCCGCGAGGGGCAGGGGAAAAAACGTATTAAAAGGGAGGGAGCCATGAATATTGACAAAAGCATCCGGCTGGACAGAAAGGACTACATAGCCACCGAAACGGCAAAAGACCTGATTGTGCTACACCACACCGTGGGCGGCACGGCGCAAAGCACCATAGATTACTGGAAATCCGACCCGGCACGGGTAGCCACGGCCTACGTGGTGGAAAGAAACGGAGTTGTGTACGAAGTGTTCGACCCGAAATGCTGGGCCTTTCATCTGGGGCTGAAAGAAAGCGGCGGCGCGGTGGATAAGCGAAGCATAGGAATAGAAATAGCCGGCGAAGGAGGGCTAACGCAAAGGGACGGCAAACTCTACTGCTTCGACAGGGTATCGGACAGGACGCTTTTCAAAGGCGATAGTTACGATAACCAGACTGCGTGGCGTGGGTACCGCTTTTTCAGTGCCTACACCGATGCGCAGGTTGGCGCAGTAACGGAGTTGGTAAACCAGTTGGCAACGCAATTCAAAATCCCCCGGCAAACTCCGGCGAACCATCTGGACACAGACGATGCCTACCGGAAGTTTCAGGGAGTGATAGCGCACTTCCATGTGAGGGCGGATAAGTCCGATGTGCATCCCGGGTTCCCCTGGCAAAAGCTGGTGGATGGTTGTAGCCTCACCTTGGTGTGATGCCAGATATCAATCCCAAGCTCTGGTAGGTACAGGCTTCAGATACAAGCATGTACTTTGGCGCGAAGCGACAACCCGCCGCATTGCGGCTGGCCCCGCAGGAGCAACGCTTCGTTGCTCCGCAACGAACGACAGGCTAAAAGCCTATCCCACCAATGATTTGTAATGACTCGAACCCCTCCTGCGCCTCCCCCCTTTCCCGGTAGGTACAGGCTTC
>JAHFEI010000106.1:0-3199 GCA_023248615.1 Nitrospinales bacterium
CTAGCGGCATTTTTCGGCTTATTTCTTGGGTAGTGGCATTTTGGGCGGCGGCGTTTTGTCAGCCAGCATTTTCAGCAAGCTCCCTTTTTGCCCTTGGCGCAACCAATATTTGCATATGTACACTATCAGATCCGGGCGCTCCTGGGCGATTATTTTGATAGTAGCCAGGTTGCGTGGGATGTTCGGTGGGATTTCGAACAGTACCGGTTTTCCCATCTGTGGTTTGGCGGGCGCCTGCGGTTTTTCCTTTTCTTTAGCCGCAGGCACGGGCGCTACGGGTCGAGGCGTCGGTTTTGGCTCTTCCGCACCTACAAGATAGAAGTAAACCGCCACGGTAATTATCAGCGTCAGCGCCACCAAGAGAGCAACGATGTAAACGGTATCCAATGGGCGCCTATCCTCGTGGGTGTGTTTTGGCGTGGACTTCCGCCATGCGAGCGCGGTTGATGTGGGTATAAATCTGTGTTGTGGTAATGCTGGAATGCCCCAGCATCATCTGCACGGCCCGCAGGTCTGCCCCATGCTCCAGCAGGTGCGATGCGAAGGAATGGCGCAGGACGTGTGGCGATATCTTTTGCCCTATTCCGGCCTTTAGCGCATATTTTTTTATTAAAAGCCAGAACATCTGGCGCGTCATCGGTTTCCCAAGCCGGGTAAGGAACAGTTCCGGCGGGTTGGCCTTTTTTATGAATAGCGTCCGCGTTTTGGCGATGTAACTTTTTATCCGTTCCGTTGCGCGTTCACCCACCGGTATCATTCGTTCCTTGGAGCCTTTCCCCATTGTGATAAGGTATCCGGCGGCGAGATTGATATCCGCCGTTTTCACGTTTACCAGTTCCGACACCCGCATGCCGGTGGAGTACAAAAGTTCCAGCATCACCGCGTCGCGAGCGCCGTCGCGGGTGGTCTCATTTGGCTGTTCCAGTAGGGAGTCCACCTGCCGCGAGTTCAGCGCGTGGGGCAGGTATTTGGTCGAAGCGGGGTTTTCCATGTTATCCGCCGGGTTGGCCGCTAACTTTTTTTCTGCGACGCAGTAGCGGTAGAACATGCGGATTGCGGAAAGTTTCCGTCCCCGCGAGCGCGCCGATATCTTTTGTTCCATGAGTTTTTTGAAGTAGCCCACTAGGTCGGAGGGTTTTATGCCGTCCAGGGGGGAGCCGGTGTGCGCACCCATGTGGCGGAGGAAATCATCTACGTCGTGGTTGTAGGCGGCGATGGTATTTTCTGCAAGGTTCCGCTCCACAGCCAGGTGGGAGAGCCACTCGTCCAGTAGCGGGTGCATCAGGCGTATCCTTCGGTCTGCCTTAGGAATGGGTTATGGTGCTTTTCATAGCCTATGGTCGTGATATCCCCGTGGCCGGGGTAGATAATCGTGTCTTCCGGCAGGATAAGGAGTTTCTCGCGTATCGAATTCAGAAGTTGGTCGTGGTTGCCGCCGGTAAGGTCAGACCTGCCGATGGATGTGTGGAACAGCGTGTCACCCACAATCAGTATCCCCTCGCCAAGCAGGCAGATGCCGCCCGGTGTGTGTCCCGGCGTGTGTATGACTTTTAGCGCAAAGTCGTCGCACAAGTCCAGCATCTCTCCATCGCTGACCGATGCGTCATTTTTGGGCGGGGTTTTCAGCCCCAGATAGCGAGCGACCTCGTGTTGTTCCGGGTCGGACAGCATCCACTCGTCATCGCCGTGGCACAGGAACGGTATGCCGAAGTAATCCACCAGATGGCCTACCGCCCCGGTGTGGTCTGCATGGCAATGGGTGTTTACAATAAGTTTTGGGATAAGCCTGTTATCATCCATGAACTGGGCTATCCTTTTGCCGCTATCGCCAGGATCCACAACGATGGAGCTCCGGTGCTTTTCGCAGTAGACGATATGGCAGTTCTCGTCTATAGGGCCTACTGTTAATACCTCTATCTTCATTGGCACCATTCTATACTACAGGAGGGCGGATGGGTGAATCTATCCGCCCTCCCCCCTGGCGGGACATGCCATCCGGGGTGTTTGTGGAAAAGGTAGCCCCCCTCATATTTATCTATGGGGTTGTTACTTCTGGGCGGTGGTACAATGCCAGCTTGGAGTTGAAAAGGGGTGTCCCATGTGTCTTGCTGTTCCGATGGAACTTGTAGAGTGCGATGGCCAGCGTGGTGCAACGCGGCTTGGCGGCGTAAGCCGCGAGGTTAACCTGATGCTCGTGCCGGAAGTCAAAAAAGGCGATTACGTAATCATTCACGCAGGCCGTGCCATTTCCGTCCTAAGCCCCGAAGAGGCTGGCAAAACATTGGAGTTCCTTCGTGGTGTTGGCGGCTCCAGCGAAGCGGGGGAGGGTTCCTTCTGAAATACATGGATGAGTTCCGCGATGGTGAAATAGCAAAAAAGCTGGTGGATACCATTGCCCGCGAATCGGGCCGCGACCTTCGCATAATGGAGTTTTGCGGCGGACATACGATAACGCTGGTTAAATACGGTATCCCGCAACTGTTGCCGCAAAACATCGAAATGGTTTCCGGCCCCGGTTGTCCGGTTTGTGTGACCTCAAAAGCGGAAATAGATTCCGCCATAGGATTGGCCAAAAGGGAGGGTGTTGTCCTGGCCTCTTTCGGCGACATGTTGCGTGTGCCGGGGAGCCAGATGTCGCTTTTACAGGCCAAGGCCGAAGGGGCGGATGTGCGGATTGTCTATTCGCCGGACGATGCGGTGAAGCTGGCACTGGAAAATGGCGGAAAAAAGGTGGTCTTTTTCGCGGTCGGGTTCGAAACAACTGTGCCGGTTACGGCTGCCGCCGTGAAGTATGCCGAATCGCGGGGAGCCGACAACTTTTATCTCCTATCGGCGCACAAGACGACCCCGGCCATATTGGGCGCGCTTTTGGCGGAGGAGGTGCGCCTAGACGCATTTATCTGCCCCGGACACGTAACCGCCATTACCGGGTCGGACATTTACAAACCGCTTACGGATGCCGGGAAACCATGTGTGGTTTCGGGGTTTGAACCGCTGGATATCCTTTCATCCATCCTTATGGTGGTGCGGCAGGCAAACCGCAGGATGGCCGAAACGCAGATAGAGTATTCACGAGTGGTTGTGCCGCAGGGCAATCGGCACGCCCGTGGAATTATCGGGGAAGTATTTGCGCCGCGCGATGCCGTGTGGCGTGGACTGGGGATAGTAAAGGATAGCGGGTTGAAGCCGCACGGCGCAT
>JAHFEI010000106.1:3209-6933 GCA_023248615.1 Nitrospinales bacterium
GCGATAAGGTGTTGCGCGGCCTTAACCGTCCGCCGGATTGCAAGCTGTTCGGCACCGCCTGCGCCCCGGAAAACCCTATTGGGGCATGCATGGTGTCGGATGAGGGAACCTGCTCCGTGTACTATCGTTATGGGGGGAAAAGCCTTGCGGCAGTCTGACGTTATCCACTTGGCGCATGGCGGCGGTGGGAAGAGCTCCAGCGAACTGGTGGAGAAAATATTCCTCCCGGCGTTTTCCAACAAGTTCCTTGCCTCGCTATCGGATGGCGCGGTGTTGCCGCCCACAGATGGCAGGATGGCCTTCAGCACGGATTCTTTTGTTATTGACCCCATTTTTTTTCCCGGCGGCGACATTGGCTCCCTTGCCGTGCATGGCACCGTGAACGACTTGGCTATGTGTGGCGCAACGCCGCTGTACCTTTCCGCCGGTTTCATACTGGAGGAGGGCCTTCCAATGGCGGACTTGAAGAAGATTGCCGATTCGATGGGGGAAGCGGCGCGGGAAAGCGACGTTGCGATTGTGGCGGGGGATACCAAGGTTGTCGCCCGTGGCGGGGCAGACAAGATTTTTATCAATACTGCCGGGATAGGGGTAATTCCCGATGGCGTGAACATCTCCGCAAGCCGTGTGCGGGCGGGGGACGCGATAATCCTTTCCGGCACGCTTGGCGACCACGGCACGTCCGTGCTGATAAAACGCAAGGGGTTGAGGTTCGATTCCCCCTTGGAGTCCGACTCGCGCCCGTTGCACGGCCTTGTGCGTGTGATGCTGGATGCGGAAACGGGCATCCATATGATGCGCGACCCTACGCGTGGGGGGCTGGCTTCGGTGCTGAACGAGGTGGCGCACGCCAGCGGGCAGGGAATGGTGATAGATGAGAAGGCGATACCTGTAAACGAAGGCGTGAAAGCGGTGTGCGAGTTGCTGGGGCTGGACGTGTTGCACGTGGCTAACGAAGGGAAATTGGTGGCGTTTGTGCCGAAAGATTCGGCGCAAAAAGTTTTAGCCGCCATGAAAACGCACACGTTTGGCAGGGATGCGGCGATAATCGGGATAGTTGGCGGCCCCCCTTCCGGCAGGGTGGAGATGAAAACGTCATTTATCGGTAGCAGTATAATAGAGCCGTTGGTAGGCGACCAGTTGCCGCGGATTTGCTAGCGGAATTACAGCATGCACGAATTGTCGGTAGCGCAGTCCATGATGTCTGTGGTGCTGGAGAACGCCGTGGCAAATAACGCACAAAAAATTAACCGCATCGAGTTGGTGGTCGGCGGGCTTTCCGGCGTGGCGCCGGATTCGCTTCTTTTCTACTTCCATGCGTTACGGGAAGGGACTATAGCCAAGGATGCCGAACTGGTGGTAACGCAGGTTCCCGCTACCGCGCATTGTGTCACATGCAATGCCGATTCTTCGGTAGGGCAGTATGACTTTTTCTGCCCCGTTTGCAACAGTCCCCTAACGCCCAGAGGCGGGGACGAACTTTTTGTGAAGGACATCGAAATAGAATGAGCCGCATCATATCGATAGAAAGGAAGATACTGGAGAAAAACGACATCGTTGCCGCGCGTATCCGCCAAAGGTTTGCCGGGCAGAACGTGGTGGTGGTGAACATCATGAGTTCCCCCGGCGCCGGCAAGACGACATTGCTGGAGGAGACGTTGAAAAAAATTACCAGCAAGAAGGCAATCGGCATCATCGAAGGGGATATAGCGACGGATAACGATGCGCAACGGGTGGAAAAGGCGGGAGCCTCATGGGTGGTGCAAATCAATACCGGCGGCGCGTGCCACCTGGAAGCCGGCATGGTGGAGAAGGCCATCGAAACAATGCCGGACACCATCCGACTTTTGATAATTGAAAATGTGGGGAACCTTGTTTGCCCTTCCGGCTTCGACCTAGGGGACGACTACAAGGTTGTGGTGGCCTCGTTGACCGAAGGGCTGGACAAACCGAAAAAATATCCCGGCATGTACCGGAAGTCGCACGTAATGGTGTTGAACAAGGTAGACCTTGCCCCGCACGTAAATGTCCGGCCGGATGATTTCATAAGGGAGGCGCTGGAGGTGAACCCCGCACTGGAGGTTTTTAAGACTTCCGCAACCAGCGGCGCCGGGATGGACGAGTGGTGCGCATGGCTGATGAACCTGCGCAAACCGGCCCATGCCTGACGTTCGCTGGAAGATAGGCGTATCCGGCATCGTCCAGGGGGTCGGCTTCCGGCCCTTCGTTTATAACCTCGCGGTGAGGTTGCGGCTTGCCGGGTATGTGTTGAACAACCGGTTGGGCGTGACTATAGAGGTACAGGGGGGCGAGGAGTCCTGCACAATTTTCAAGAAGTTGCTGGAGGCGGAAGCCCCGCCGATAGCGCGTATCGCGCAGGTGGATGCCGTTCCCGTACAGGCCGTGGAAGGCGAGACGGCATTCCGGATTTTGGAAAGCTCCGCGCTGGGGGAAGAGCTTACGCTCATCTCGCCGGATAACGACGTATGCCCCGATTGCCTGTGCGAAATGCTAAACCCGGAGGACAGGCGCTACCGATATCCGTTTATCAATTGCACCAACTGCGGCCCCCGCTACACGATAATCCGTTCCACCCCTTACGACCGCCCGTACACTTCCATGTCCGGATTTGGCATGTGCAAGCAGTGCGAAGCGGAGTATCACGATCCCGGCAACCGCCGCTTTCACGCGCAGCCGAACGCTTGCCCGTTGTGCGGTCCGTCGCTTTCCCTTTTCGATGCCAAATGGGAGAAGGTGGAGACCACAGATGCGGTTAGGGACGTAGCGGAATTTCTTTCGCAGGGAAAAATTATTGCGGTGAAAGGGATAGGCGGTTATCACTTCGCCTGTGATGCGGCAAACGCGAAGGCGGTGGAGCAACTGCGGCTTCGCAAGATGCGAAAGGAAAAACCGTTTGCCGTGATGGCCGCAACAATGGAAGGACTGCGCTCTTTTGCCGTAGCGGGGGAGATGGAGCAAAAACTCCTGCTATCCCGCGAAAGGCCAATAGTCTTGCTACATAAAAAGCCGGGCGGCGCGGTATGCGATGCCGTGGCTCCCGGCATGCGCGAGTACGGCGTCTTTTTGCCGTACACTCCGTTGCAACACCTGCTGTTCGCTTCCGGCGCGCCCAAAACGCTGGTTATGACCAGCGGCAACGTTAGCGATGAGCCGATAGTTTTTACAGAAGATGAACTGCAAGACAGGCTGGCGGGGATTTGCGATTTTTACCTAACGCACGACAGGCCGATAGTCTGGCGGTGCGATGATTCCATCGTCCGCGCACATGGGGATTCCGCCGTCTGCCTGCGCCGTTCACGCGGGTATGTACCCTCGCCGGTTTTCTTGGGCAAGGATGTGCCGCCCATCCTTGCCTGCGGCGGCGATTTGAAAAATGTTTTTTGCCTATCCTCCGGGAAAATAGTGTTCCCCGGCCCGCACATAGGCGACCTCTGGAATGCCGCCGCCAGCCGTTCATTCGCCGATGCGATATCGCATTTCAAAAAAATATTCCGCATCACGCCGGGACTGGTGGCTGTGGATATGCATCCCAACTATTTCAGTTCCGGCTATGGCAGGCAATTGGGGTTGCCGGTGGTGGAGGTGCAGCACCATCACGCGCACATCGCCAGCGTGATGGCGGAACACAGGTTGGAGCGCGAGATAATAGGGGTGGCTCTGGATGGTACCGGATATGGCGCCGATGGCACAAGCTGGGGGGGCG
>JAHFEI010000107.1:0-2038 GCA_023248615.1 Nitrospinales bacterium
TCGTTGCGATCCTGAAGCGATCTCAGTTGTATGTATTTTTCGATGTTGTTAGGCTTGGAATCGTAATTTCCCCTTACGCGGATAAGCTGTTCCCCCAGCGTGGCAACGTGTGGCGGTAAAAGGCCCACCAGCCCCAGTTCATCCCGTTCCGCCACGGTGAAGGAGGTTCCCTTGTTCAAAAGCGGGTTGTGTATCAAGTCCTGGCTGAACTTATCCGTTTCAACGACAAATTCGCCCATCTGGTTTAAGCGCGGCTTGTACGACATTGCCATTTTTTACCCTTTCATTGTTTTCATTTGGTTACTTTTTTTCCGGAACCCTGGGTGGGGTAGGGGGGGGTGGCTGTTTTACGGTCGGCGCTGTTGGTTGCCGGAACTCAGGCTTCCCGGTTTTTTGTTTTTTCTCGCCGCCGTTGATTATCGCCAGCAGGGCGGCGTTCTCCGACTTTGTGTTTGTGGCGGCCAGCGGTGATGGAGAATGTGCGCCGCTTGCGTGTGTCGGCGCATTTTTCCGCGTTTGTGCAGAGTTGCTGCCGCTTATATGTTGGCGGTTGCCGGCAGAGTCTTGCGCAAAACAGGGGGTAGCCGCGCATGCAAGAATGGCCGCGAACGCCATGAAGAGCTTGTTCATGCGGTGGCCGTCCTCACAGATTTTAGCCGGTCGCGCCTTGCTGCCTCCTCGATTATCTGTCCGGCATCCAGGATAAGCGCCACGCGGCCGTCTCCCATGATGGTTGCGCCGGAAATGCATGGGGTATCCTTCAGGGTTTTCCCGAGCGTTTTTATGACTACCTCCTGCTGGTTTTTCAATTCGCCCACTACCAGCCCCAGCCTTTTTTCGGCCTGCCCGATTATGACGACGAAGATGGAGTTTCTTTTCCTTCGCATTTCTTTTTCCCGCTTCGCCATATCTTGCATGGGAGCAGAGGCCTGCTGAGCGCTACTGTGGCTCGCGCTTTGCCTCTTTTTACGGTCCAGTTCGAACATCTCATCCAGCCGGACGAGAGTCAGCACGGAATCGCGCAAGGTTATCATCTCCCTCCCTTGCACTTCGCGGACTTCGGATCGGGATATGCGTATGGATTCGACTACGGACGAGAGTGGGATGGCGAAGGTCTCGTCCTTCACGCCGATTATCAGGGTGGGGACGATTGCGAGCGTGAGCGGCAGGCGTATGACTATCCGTGAGCCTTTGCCTTTTTCGGAATGGATGTCTATTAGCCCCTTTAATTTTATGATGTTTCTTTTTACCACGTCCATCCCAACGCCCCTGCCGGAAACCATGGTTGGGGCATCGGCGGTAGAGAACCCGGGCTCGAATATAAATTGCAGGATATCCTTGTCGGTGATATTTGCATCGCCCGCGCCCATTAGACCTCGTTCGATGGCTTTGTTGCGTATCCTGTCGATATCCATGCCGCGCCCGTCGTCGCTGATTTCGATTATTATCGTGTCCCCTTCGTGGTGGGCCTTCAACTCCACGGCGCCTATGCCCGGCTTGCCGCTGGCAATGCGTTCCTTTGGCGGCTCTATGCCGTGGTCAATCGCGTTGCGTATCAGGTGGACAAGCGGGTCGGATATTTCCTCTATAAGCGTCTTGTCCAGTTCCGTCTCTTCGCCTTGGGTGGTAAGGTTTACGTTTTTACCAAGCGATTTGGCCAAATCGCGGACGATGCGCGGGAATTTGTTGAATACGTTCCCTATCGGCACCATGCGCACCGACATGACCATATCCTGTATTTCGTTCATGTGCCTGTGGAAAAGCTGGCTTGTCAGGGCCAGTTGGGCGGTTACCGGGTCATGGGGTAGCGCTTTCCTTATTTGCGTGCCTATCTGCTCCAGCCTTGTTCTGTCTATCACCAACTCGCCTATCAGGTTCAGGAGTTTGTCCAGCCTGTCGATGTCTACCCGTATGGTACTGGCTCCCTTTTCCTTCAGGGCCCTTTCCATCTCCGTAGTCACCGGTTCCCTCTCGGCTGGCACTGCGGTTTTGGGAGGCAACGCTTCCGGAGCCGCTGTCGCTTGGGGCGGTGTGGTGG
>JAHFEI010000107.1:2048-6913 GCA_023248615.1 Nitrospinales bacterium
GGCACCCCGCCTTTTTTCAGCACCTCCCGAATGTGGATGTTCAGGGAGGGTGGAAGGGACTCAAAACGCTTCAGTATTTCATCGGCGTTTTTTTGGGACGACCATAGGAATCCAAAGCCCATGCTGAATTTTTTTTCATTGAACCATGTTATTTCCGGAACTCCCTCTATAGCCGGGATGCTTACCAGGATGTTCCCGATTTTTTCCAGTATTGGCACCACGGATAATGGCTCAAAGCCGGATTCTATTACGTCGTCCTGGAACCCTATGACGACCTCGTAAATCGGGATGGATTTCTCATACTCTCCCGCTATGGTGTTCTTCTCTTCAAGGCTCAACTTGGCGATAGTCGCCTCATCTATCCTGCTTTGTCCCATCAGCTTATCCAGTTCCGCCGGTTTTTTACGCGCTTGCCCCAGTAGCGCCCTTATCCTGGCTATCTGGGAGTCTACGGTGGTACCCCTGTCTTTCCTGAGATGGATTTCATCAATCAGGTCTTTCACGGTGTCCATGCATTCGGCCAGGCAGTCAAACACCGTACTGCTTGCCGTTATGCGTTCAACGCGCAGGTTTTCAAACAGCGTTTCCATTGCGCTACCCAGTATTGCCAGCTTGCTGAACCCAAAAATGGCGGAGGTGCCTTTCAGTGTTCGCAGTATCTTATGGATGTCAGTTTTTATTGAAAGGTTGTTCGGGTCGCGTTCCAGCTCCAGCAGGGAAAGGTCTATCTGGTCCATGTACTGAGTCGAGTTCCTTATGAATTCCGTTACCAGGCTATCGTCCATCGTACTCAGCGCTTCGCTTAGGTTTTTCTCCGCCACCTCGGGTTCCGCTTCCATCGCATGTTCCGGCGCGGGGCGGTTTCTGGTCGTTCTTTGCTCTCCTTGGGCTACCGTCCTGACCGGGTCCATAAACTCATCCCGGATTTTTTCCGGCGGCAGTTCGGAGCCGAAGAGAATCCGGCAGTTCACCATTCCCTCTGCCTTTGGTATATCTTGCAGTGGGGGGACGGAGCCTATCAGCATCCCCAATTCCTCGATTTGCTTGAAAATGGGTAGCCTCTCCATTTTTGAGGCGGAGGTGCCTCCCACAAACTCCTTGCTCACTTCGTATATCCACAGGCCTGCGGCGGCGGCATCCGAGAGTACGGAGCATTCTTTCTCGTCCAAGCCGAATGCGCCCACATCGAAATTCTGGGCGGCAGGAGGGCTGGTTTGCGAAAGGTTAACCGGTGCCGGTTCCATATCCTTTGAGGCCAGGTTTTTTTTCCCGCCTTTCCGTATGGCGGCAGGCGGCGGCTGTTGGGCCACCGCTGGCGGGGCTGTAATCGGCTGGCGTTTTAACACCTGCTCCAGCCTTGCGACAATACTCTCTATATCTATTCCCTTGTCGGTTTGTTTTGTTTTAACCTCAGAGATGTTTTTTGCCAGCATGTCAACGGCGGCGAACAGGACATCAATCGTAGGAGGGGTTATTTCCAGCGTTCCCTGGCGCACCTCCCCGAAGATGTCTTCCATCTTGTGGCAGAGCTTTTCTATTTTTTCAAACTCCATCATGCCAGCCAGCCCTTTTACGGTGTGGGCGGCCCGGAAAAGGGAATCCACCTTTCCCTTTTGGGGCGAACCTGCGGCTATGCCCCGCTCCATCTCCAGCAGGTTGGAGTTGAGCGTTTCAAGGTGTTCTTCGGCTTCTTCCAGGAACTCGTTAACGAAGCCAGAAAAATCAGGTAAATCCATCAATAAAACCCGCCTTTGGTTTATCCCCTAACGTGGCTTTGCGGCACCGACACTACTATATCCCAATTCCCTACAGAATTTCTTTTCCTCTTTCCGTTGGCGCCCTAAAACCCTTTCGGCAGGGCTTTTTTTTGGATGGCGGTCAGTTGCCGTATCCCCTTGGCGGCAAGCGCCATAAGTTGGTCCATCGTCTTGCGGTCAAACGGCTCTTTTTCCGCCGTTCCCTGCACTTCCACAAACTTTCCCCTACCGGTCATTACCACGTTCATGTCGGTATGCGCGGATGAGTCCTCTTCATAATCCAGGTCCAGCGCCGGTTTGCCGTTCACCACACCCACGCTTACCGCCGCCAGTGAGTCTTTCAGCGGCATGGAGGATATCTTCCCCTCATCCACAAGTTTTTTCAGCGCAAGGCAAAGCGCTATGTACCCGCCGGTAATGGATGCCGTGCGTGTGCCGCCATCGGCCTGCAATGTGTCGCAATCTATCCATATTGACCGCTCGCCTAACTCGTCCAGCTTTACCACAGAGCGCAACGCCCTGCCGATGAGCCTTTGTATTTCCATTGTCCGTCCGCTCAGCTTTCCTTTGGCGGCCTCCCTGTGCGTCCTGGTATTGGTGGCGCGCGGGAGCATGGAGTATTCTGCCGTTACCCAGCCGGAACCTTTGCCGCGAAGGAATTGCGGCACTTTTTCTTCCACCGATGCGGTGCAAAGCACCTTTGTATTTCCAACGGAGATGATTACGGAACCCTCCGCGTGGATGTTCACCCCTGTTTCAATATGTATCTTTCTCAGTTCGTCGGACTTCCGGTTTCCTGAACGCCCGGTTTCTCTTTTTTTTGCCATTTTGCCCTTCCTGTATTTTTGTTTATGTGTCGGATTGTACACTACAAATCCGTGTGGATTGGAACAAAAGGGGGGTGGGAGGGCGGCAACACCAAAACCAGACCTAAAATGTTAGTTTGACAACCGTAATATATTGACCTATCTTGGAAAAATTGTGCGAAAGTGGCGGAATTGGTAGACGCGCCAGACTTAGGATCTGGTGGGGAACCGTGGGGGTTCGACTCCCCCCTTTCGCACCAGAGCGGTAAAAGGCGCGGCCTATACCGTTGATGGCGTTATCGGCGGTTTTTACGGTTTCGGATTGGCGCTGTTATTGCTGTTTGTCCCGCGAATTTTCCCCCGCTTTAAAAAAGCGGGCGTGGAATGATACTATACGAAGAATAACTATATTGATAAGGAGCTAGTAAGTGGCGACTGCCTTGGACGGAATGAAAGTAGAAATCAGTGATGTGCAACCGTGCGTAAAGAAGTTGAAGATAGAGATACCAGCCGAAAGGGTATCGGGCGAATCCGAGTCCAAATGGAAGGAGATTGCGAAATTCGCACAGATACAGGGCTTCAGGAAGGGAAAAGCCCCGCGCCACATTCTTGAGAAGATGTATGCCAGCTCCGTTTTGGGCGAAGTGGGGCAAAAGCTTATTAATGAGGGGTTCGAAGCGGCGATAGCGGAGCATAAGATAGACGTGCTGGGCGAGCCGACCTTCGAGGACGTGCGCGTAGAGCCGGGCAAGCCGATTTCGTTCAGCGTTATCGTGGAAACGTTCCCGCAGTTGACCTTGCCCGCATTCAATGGCTGGGAGTTTGAGCGCGAAGCCCGCAAAGTGAGCGATGAGGAAATAGATTCGACAATAAATTCCATCCTGGATTCCAACTCCGAGCTGTCGCCGATTTCGGACAGGGGCGTAAAGGAAGGGGATTATGTGTTTTTGGACTTTGCCGCCACCGTGGACGGCGTGGAGGAACCCAAGCTGAGCGGAAAAGGCCAGCAGATGTTGATAGCGTTGGATGACGGCAATCTCTTCATAGATTTCCATAGCAACATTATTGGCATGAAGGGCGGGGAGGAAAAGGAGTTCCAGATTGACCTATCGAAGCAGTACCCCGATCCGGCGTTGGCGGAGAAAAAGGCGACCTTTAAGGTGAAAGTGAACTCCGTTAAGGAAAAGAAGCTCCCGGAGCTTACGGATGAATTCGTGGCGGCCCAAACGGCCCACAAGAGCGTGGCCGAGATGAAGAGCCAGCTTCGTGAGCGCTCCGAGGCGCGGGAGAAGGACAGGGCGGACGAGGAACTGCGCCGGAAAATAATGGAAAAATTCAGGAGCAATACCAGCTTCGACCTTCCCCCGAAGATGATAGCCCAATACGCCGAAATGTACTCCAACCGCCTTATGAGGCAGGCAATGGAATGGGGCATGGATTTGCAGTCGCAACCTGATTTTGACAAGGCGAAGTTCTCGGAAAACTGCCGTGCTAGGGGCGAGGAGTGGGCACGCGACGAGATGATAATAGAAACGCTTGCCAAGCAGGAAAAGCTGGAGCCGAATCCGGACGAGTTGGAAAGGCTACAGAAGGAATATGCGGAATTCCTTAAGTCAGAAGACAAGAATACCCGTTATAATGCGGCCATGTTCACGTTGAAAGAGGCGCTACAGAAAAGCGTGTTCAAGCATGTTTACGGGAAGATAAAAGTGACCGACAAGATTGTAGACGCGAAGGAAATTAAGGAGAACGACTGATGCTTATTCCGATGGTAGTAGAGCAAACGGCGCGTGGCGAAAGGTCGTATGACATTTATTCGCGGCTGTTGAAGGACAGGATAATTTTCCTCGGCATGGCGATAGATGACCATGTTTCCAACTTGGTCATAGCGCAGTTGCTGTTCCTGGAAGCCGAGGACCCGGACCAGGATATTTTTATTTACATAAACAGCCCCGGCGGCATAGTTACGGCCGGTTTGGCAATCTACGACACCATGCAGTTCATCCGGCCTGATATCCAGACCATTTGCATAGGGCAGGCCGCCAGCATGGGTTCGCTCCTTCTTTCCGCTGGCGCAAAGGGAAAACGCTTCGCCCTCCCGCAGTCGCGGATAATGATCCACCAGCCGTCGGGCGGGTTTCAGGGGCAAGCGTCGGATATTGAGATTCAGGCCAAGGAGACCAGCCGCCTTAGGGGCATACTAGAAGGCATCTACGCGAAACATACCGGGCAACCAACGGAGAAGATAAAGGCGGACTCCGACCGCGACTTTTTTATGAGTTCTGCGGAGGCGAAAAGTTAC
>JAHFEI010000108.1 GCA_023248615.1 Nitrospinales bacterium
AGACGTCCCCACGCTGAATGTACCAAGCGCTGAAACTACATGCGTAACGGGCCATGCAACAATGGTGGGAGCGGTTGTTGTTTGTCCATCGGTAACGGCAATATTCGTCTGCATTCCCTGATACACCACGGAGTTGCTCGATGAAATTCCCTGAAATAAGACGATGTAGCCGGTTCCCGCAGGTACATCCCTAATAGACCCGGAGCCAGCCACGCAAACAAAAGGCCCGCCTACTTGCAACACTTTTCCGGAATTATCGGTAACTGCCGCCATCACAGTGGATACCCCAAGCGCAGAGCAATTGATGGACGCGGCATAATTGGAGTGGTTCGGGTTATCAGATGCAGCCTTGGCCGCATCGCCCGGAACCACCCACTTCACTTTGAACGCTACGGAACCGGATCCACTTTGCGAAGCGCTCCCACTATTTGAACCGCAAGAGACCACGCCTAACGCCAAAACAACAACCGACAGAACGGCAATTAGAACCTTGCTTGAATAGATATACATCGCGCGAATCATATTTTTCCCCATGCCATCACCACGAAACATTTACCGTACCCGGGTTCGAGGAGGGTGTCGTGACAGGCTGAGAACCGCTGCTCCCACCGCCGCCTCCACCGCCACCCAACGCGGCAGCTGCTCCGCCGACGGCAAGAGCGCCCAAGAGATACCAGTACCAGCTGATACCGCCTTCCTCTTTCTTGCCAACTTCAGCCGATGCAGCACCTTCAGCGGCAGATGCTCCCGCAATACCGCCCTTACCGCTATCGGAACCGGAAAGGGCAACCAGCTTTTTCAACAACTGGTCGGTTTCGCATTTCTTGCAGACATCAACTTTTGTGGAAACGGATGTATTTTCGTAAACGTTATAGATGACAATGCTGACATGAAAATCCCCGCTGCGCGGGATAATGGTTGTTTTTGCTATGAGCTTGACGTTAAGCATCGTGGCGATGTCGCGGTAGCAGCGGCTTTCATCGCATTCCAGACCCGATTTTGACTCCTCGGCGAATATATCCTGAATCACCTTGTCCACCTGCTCGCCGTATTTAACGGTGTAATGGGAGGAAAGACCCTGCGCTACGGCATCGCGGTAGAGCGAAAGCTCGCTCTCGGTCATCCCCTGCCCCCGGACGGGAAGCAGCACTATCTGTTCTTTTTGCTCGCCAACGGGAGCAGCCGATGAAGCCGCGAATGCGGTTGATTGAAACAAGACGCAATACGCAAGAAACAAGATAAATCCCTTTTTCAAAGCTCCCCCTTTTTAAATAAAGCACAGCCCTACAGAGTGCGCCCTTATGATTTTTCCGCGGTAGTATACAAAAACTATTTCATTCCGCACAAAATATATTTTTCATCTGCACGGGCTAATAACCAGCGGCTACCATTTCAGGGTTAGCCCTATACACCGGCGTCTACAAAGTGATTCAACATCCAGCAATCAGGGAAGGTGATGAAGAGGTAAAAAAAACTCCCCTGTCTCCCCTCTTGCCCACTACGGTGTATTCCGGCCCGGTTTGAACATTTTCTTTCCGGGCCTCCGGCGAAGGAGGGGATGACTCTATATTTGACATCAAAATGGTATAAATCTCCCGCTCCCTCGCGTCAGGAGCCAAACTTCCCCCCTTCCCCATCTGCGTTAATCTGCGGACAAAATCCCCTCTCCTCTTGTCATGGCTCCGGGATTGTTGTCAGCCCGATGCCCGCCTTCAGCACATTGTCAAACCGTGCGCTTTTACACACGGCTTGCCGCTTCAAGACCACTTTGTTCTCCATCACATTCAACACGGAGAGGGAGAGGGACATACCGCTATTTTTTCCCGGAGTAACTACAAAGGCCACAATATTTTCCACGCCGAAATGGCGCGCGATTTTCTGGTAGCATACGTCCAGGTCGCAGTTCAGCCCCTTGTTCTCTTCGTCGAATATCCTCTTGATAACGCCATCCACTTCCCCGCCATGCAGAACCTGATAGCGCAATGAAAGCCCTTCCGCGATGCCGACCGCCAGTTTGCCGTTTTCTTCTTCTGAAAACGGCGTAGCAAGCGGCATAAATACCGCCTTGGGCGCCTTGCCTTGTTCAGCGGCCCACGCCCCATGCCCTGTCAAGAAAAGCATCATAAACAGGATAACGGCTCTGAATATGTTCATTTTTTCTCCAATGCGCGGATGTACGTTACCAGCGAATCAATTTGCGCATCGGTCAGCGGCGGAAAAACACCCTCCACAAACGGGGGCATTTTCTTTTCCTCAATCCCTCCCCGTATCACTTTCTTCAAATAATCATCACTTACGCTTTTCTGCCACTCACTGGCATTGAATGCCTTGGCACTCGCCCCCTCCCCTTTTGTTCCGTGGCATTGCACGCAGACGCGGTGATACAGAAATCCCTCCTCAAAGCCGGCGCCAGCATCAAGATGGCATTTTTTGCACTGCTCATCCCTCGTCACCAACGTACCGGCATCCACTGCCGGATGGGGCTGCGGTATCAGTTCAGCCGCCATGACAACCGACACCTTTTCACGTTTGTCGTTCTCAAGCGTTATCTCCACGGTCTTTGTAATAAGCCCCCTCTTGTCTTTTGTATCCACGGTAACCGTCATCTCGCCTTCCTCGCCCGACTGGTACGATTTCAACGTGGTGGCCGCAACCGTGCAGCCGCAGGAACTTTTGACACCCGCCAGGGCGGCCGCGCCACGCCCCGCGTTCTTGAATTTGAATGTGTGGGTTAATACGTCCCCTTCCGTCGCTTTGCCGAAATCGAAGTACTCGCCCTCGAAGACAATCTTTCCCTTTACGCCATTCCCCGCGCCCGCCATGCCGGCCGCGGTCAAACAGAGCAAAATTGGAATCAACACCTTTTTCATAGGCTATTTTAACTGCTGAATGAAGCTCTCTAGCCGCGCCATGTTCCGCCCGTCATTACCGGCAAGAGTTAGCAAAACCTTATTATGCGCATCAACCACCACCGTGTGGGGAAATCCCTTGAAAGCATAACGTCCGGTGATGGTCTTATCCGCAATAACCACCGTGGAAGGAGAACTTCCAGACTCCCGGATAAATGCCGGAAGCTCTTTGGTATAATCAGAGTCGGCGTGGACGGCGAAGAACTTTGCATTCGAGTATTTCTTCTCCATCGCGGCCATTTCGGAAATATCCTTTTTGCAGACGGCACATTTTGCCCCGAAGAAATAGATAACTTTCGGCGCATCCCCCGCCTGAGACAGGGTGAACGGCGAATCGTCCATCTTTCTCCCAAAAATGTTTGGCGCGGCACTCCCCACCTTCAACCCTTCGGCCCGCTTTGCCTCTTCATCCGCGACAAAACCTTCCAGCCGGACCATGTTCCCCTCGTCATATCCGCTCAAGACAAGGCGCACTTTGTTATTAGTGTCTACGAGCACTGTATGGGGAAACGCTTTAAACGAGTAACTAGCGGCGACCTTGTTGTCCGCGACAACGATGGTGGAAGGGAAAGCTCCGATCTCGCGCAAAAACTCCGGCAGTTCCTTGGCGTAACCGGCATCCGCGTGAACGGCGATAAATTTCACATGGGGATATTTTTTCTCCATCGCCGCCATTTCTGGCAACTCTTTCTTGCAAGGAACGCATTTCACCCAAAAGAAACTGATCACCTTGGGGCCGGCCCCCTCCCCCGAAAGAGTGAACGGCGAATCGTCCATCTTTCTCCCAAAAATGTTCGGCGCAGCGCTTCCCAGCATCAACCCTTCGGCCGACTTTGCCTGTTCAGCCCCAAAAACCGGCGCGGCGGCAAGTATCGCCGCCGCCAACATTAGCAATGTGTACATTCTCAATTTCATGTTTAATGCTCCCCGCTCAGTTCGTTCAGCTTTCCGCTATCCACCAGCTTTTGCGCGGCAAGGTTCCAGTCAAGGTCATCCTTGGTAAAGGGGGTTATCACTTCCGATTTCGCCAGGAATATCTTTGTCCGGGTGCGCGATTTCACGCTGTATTCGTTCACCTCCACCGTCAAAATCCCTTTGTACGAACCCAACTGATTCTGCTTCAACGCCCCTTCGATGTTCACCAACACCAGCTTCTCCGCGCCGGAATTTCGCGCGACCTCCATGCATTGCTGGTCGCTCCCGCAGCCAGCATCCGCCATGTTGGCGGCGTTGGGATACACATCCACAATGCCGGACGATATTTTCTTCGAGGCGGCGGCGGGAATATCTATGTTGTCGCTGTTCTTGCGGATGAGGGTCAGGAGAAGCGTCTGTTTTTTTCCCACATCCTCGCGCAAGGCGCTTACGGCTTTCACGATCAGTTGCTCGTAATGCTGGCGGTCGCCCTGTTCGTGTATGAAGCTGAAATTGATCTGGGGGAGCAGACTTTTCGCTTCGGCCAGCATTTCAAGCGCCTCGCCGGGCGCCGCCTTGCGGCTGCCGTCGTACAACCCCTTCATCGCGGCGAAATTCTTGTTGGCCGTGACCGATTCCTTTGGCACCGTTATCATCGTCCAGAGAGTGCATGAATCCCTGTCCAACCACCGCGCCTTCACCGATACATCGTGGAGCAGCTCGCTTGCGTTAACTTCTGTGCCCCCCTCCACCGCGTGGTCGGATTTTTTTCCGAGGCCCTGCGAGGTTTCTGAGCTTCTTTCCTTGAAGGCGCTCTTCACGGTCACGGAGACCCCTTTCACCACCCTTGCCAGCGCGTTATTGAGCGATTTTTCCATCTGCTCTTCGGCAGAATCGGCTTTTTCCGCCGATCCTACCCCGATGTAGTTGCCCTCTTCCACCGGAACGTTCGCAATCCAGCCGGGCGCCTGCTCCAGCGGCATGTAATCGCACTTGTAGGCATGGGCGGCGATGGGCGCGGCAAACAATACAATCGCAAGGGCCACGCCGGAAATTAATGGCTTCATTACCTGTTCACCTTATTTACGCAATATATTCATCACATACACCTTTTTTAAAACGCGGCAATATTATCCATTATTTTTCCGCAAGATTCATCAATGAATTCCACCACTTCGCATGCGGCATCAAACATATGACGCAAAACTCCAAAACGCCCTGAATGCGATAGAACAAGTCTCGACCCCATCGGGCTTTTCATCCCCGCTCGGGAATCAGTGCGGTAATTACACCAGCTGATTTACTGGCGGAGTCTGCGCGGAAAAATCCAACGAAATGAGGAAATAAAGATCGTGATGACTATTCTCAAAACAAGTCAATAAGTGCTTGCCAACCCCGGCCTCGCAAACCCGTTTTACCGGTATGCCTCTTTCCGGTGAGCTATCCGGTACACTTTTACGATTTTTCTCTCCTCATCCAATTCATAAAGGATTCGATAATTGCCCGATCGGATCCGCCATTGCGAACCACCGCCCAAAAGCTTCTTGGCGTTGTGGGGCCGCGGGTTGTCGTATAAACCTAAAATCAAGGCCTCAAACTTATCGTGGAGTTTCGCCCGAAATCTTTCGAGGTCTTTTTGCGCCCGGGGCATTAATCGAACATCGTAGCTCAAGCGACCTTCTTTTTGTTCCTTGAAAAATACTCTTTGGCGCCAACGGATTTCCCTTTGATCTTCTTTGCTTCTTCAATAAGCGCCGCATCGATCAGGTCTTCCCTTAACTGCGGATCGCTTACCACTTTCCCGATGAAAGCTTTCCTTTCGACGGTCTTAAGCGCCTTGAAAGCGGTAAAAAAGACCTCGGCCGTGGATTGTTCTGATTTCATAATGCAACCTCCAAATCTTCCATTTTCGGCATCAGTATAAACCCGAATTCCGAATTTGAAGAGCGCTTTTTCACGCGGCTGGTTGGTGGAATGGCGCAATTCGCGGAAAACACCGGAATCTCCATTATCGGGTTTGTCCCGGACCGAAATTGGAATCGTACTTTTTTGTGCATCTGAAAAAATGCCAGATGGCGTGAACTTGGCTGAGCGGCAATGCGATACGTTTATGCATATCAATTCCAATTTCGGAAACGGGGTTAATAGAGTATTTCCGCAGCGGATTGATAAAATGTTTCCGCCGCTCCTGTGCTATTAAAATCGTATCTACCCGGGGAAAAGGCGAAGCCGTGGAAGCCCCCTTTAAGGGGGGGGGTACTGGGAACAACGAAAGCCGATACTGCCGTAAGAAAAAACGGGACCGGCGTAGTCCCGGTAGGCAGCACGCAGATTACCCGCAACATCGAGCCACGAACCGCCGCGAAAAACCCGGTATGTGTTTGTTGTATCCCACCAACTGTCCGTCCACTCATACACGTTACCGGTCATATCGTATAAGCCCAGTCCGTTGGGCAGCTTCTGCCCCACCGGGTGCGTTGTATTGCCGGAATTGTCCACATACCAAGCATATTGAGGGAGCAGGGTTACATCGCTCGTTCCGGCATAGGTTTGCCCCGTCCCGCCGCTGGTCGCCGCGTATTCCCATTCCGCTTCCTTCGGTAGGCGTTTACCAACACTCCTGCAATAGGTATCCGCTTCATACCAAGTCACCTGCTCCACCGGGCAGGTGGGACAACCAGTGAAATACGACGGATTGCTTCCAACAACCCGTTGGTACGCCTCCTGCGTCACCTCCGTCGTGTCCATATAAAATCCGCCGCTACCCTGCGCCACAAATACCATCCCTGCGTGCGTCCCTGTTGCGGTGCCAGTGCCCGTACCAGTACCTGTTCCGGCGCCAACATAATTAACGGCAATGGTTCCAATATCATTAGTATTTCCAGCGACTAGATTTACCCCCGACTGCTGACCCTGATATAACGTTGTTCCACCACTATTCATTCCATTTACAGTAAACGTGTAATTGTTCCCCACCGGCACGGCGGCGATGGTGCCGAAACCAGCAGTACACGCCCACGGCCCGCCGGATGCCACAGAGGCGCCGGATGAATTTGTAACGTTAACCGAGATGAAGGATA
>JAHFEI010000109.1 GCA_023248615.1 Nitrospinales bacterium
TACATATATCAAACTTCTTCGCCCGCGAGGAGTTCCGCCGCCATTCGTTCCTTTCTGACATCGCATCCGGTGTGCTTGCAGGGTTTGGGGTGGAGGGGTACTTCATCGCGCTTCGGGCATCGAAGGGCGTGATACTAACTGGCGAGAGCCAGGATTCCAGAAGGTAGCCGCCATCTACGCCAAACGCATCAAAAAACTCCGGCGCAAGCTGGATACGCTGGGGCTGGACGCCTTCGCAACGTTTAACCTGCAGAACGTCCGCTACCTTACCGGCTACAGCGGCACCAACGGCGCTGTGCTGGTCACTGGCGGTTCCGCCACTTTCTTTACCGACTTCCGCTATGCCGACCAGGTAAAGGAAGAGGTTAAATCGATGAAATGCAAAATCGCCACAACCACGCTTGCAGAAGAACTGGGTAAAGGGATAACCGCAGCAAAAGCCAAGCGGGTGGGGTTCGAAGACAGGCATGTGACGGTGAACCTGATGGCACAACTGAAAAAGTTTACAAAGGCGCATTGGTCGCCATCCGGCGTGGTGGAAGAACTTCGGATTATCAAGGATGAAACGGAAATAGCGCTACTGGAAAAAAACTTCGGCTTCCTGGAAAAAGTATTTTCCGGCATCGGGGAGATTTTGCTCCCGGGACGCAAGGAAACCGATGCGGCGGCGGAGCTGGAATACCGGCTTAAACTCCTCGGCGGAGAAAAAGCGGCTTTCGATTTTATCATCGCATCTGGCGCCCGCTCGGCTCTTCCGCACGGGGTGGCCAGCGGAAAGAAAATGAAAAAAGGCGAGCCTGTTATTGTGGACTGGGGGTGGGTGCTGGAAGGCTACCACTCGGACAACACGCGCACCATCTTTCTCGGAAAACCTAAACCAAAGCTGAGAAAAATTTTCGATTGCAAAAGTCGCCCCCGGAATCCCGCTGGCGGATATTGATGCGGCGGGAAGGAGCTACATTGAGGGCAAAGGGTACGGAAAATATTTCGGCCACGGCACCGGGCATGGCGTGGGGCTGGATATCCACGAAGCGCCAAACGTAAATGCGCGCTCGAAGAATGTTGCGCGCACGGGAATGGTGTTTACCATAGAGCCGGGCATCTACCTGCCGGGCATCGGCGGCGTGCGGATAGAAGATGTCGTCGTTGTAACCACCACCGGTTGCCGCGTCATCTCAAAAAAAATACCTAAAGGGTTTCGCCAGCCCTAACCCGCCCCACCCCGCAAGTTATTGATGTGTGATGTAACATAGCCGTTGTGGCGGGGACGATGGGCGCTACGCCTTCCATCCCCTCCCCGTTGCGAGGAGGGGAAAGTAGTTTTGACTTCGGAATCGAGATTTAACGTTCGAGTGCGCTAAAGAAGTACGGCACTTCCCGGTGCGCCGATTGGGACGAATCGGAGCCATGCACGGTATTCTTTTCCAGGTCTACCGCAAATTCCTTGCGTATCGTGCCGGGATCCGCTTTTTCCGGGTTGGTGGCTCCCATCAGTGTGCGCCAATCGGCAATTGCGTTTTCCTTTTCCAGCGCCAGCGCGATTATCGGCCCGGAGGTCATGTATTCGCACAGTGATGCGAAAAAAGGGCGCGCAGAGTGTTCCGCGTAGAACCCTTCCGCCTGCGCCTTGGTAAGCCGCAATTGTTTCATCGCGACTATCTTGAAACCCTTTTTCAGTATTACGTCCAGTATCTGCCCTTGCTTGCCGCGTTCCAGCCCGTCCGGCTTTATCAGTCCCAGTGTCCGTTCAGTTGTCATGGTTTAAACTCGTCTATAAATGTGTTTAGGTCGCGGTTTTTGTCGGCTTTTGCCTTCTCCTTGATTTTCTTCAAGCCGTCCAACAGCGTGGGCCGTTGCGTCTGGAAGTAAATGCCGTTGTAGACTTTGCCTGTTGGCGGGTTTACCGCCTTGTCCAGCGCCGCAACAAGGTTCGACTTGTCGTGGTCATCTGGAAGGTCGACAAAGGCATCCTTGTAAAAATCGAATGTATCGATTTTATTGAAGGTAAGACATGGCGAGATTATGTTGACGTAGGAGAATCCCTTGTGGGATATCGCCTGCTTGATTATCTCCGTCATCGCCTTCGGGTTGCCCG
Organism: Nitrospinales bacterium; assembly: GCA_023248615.1. Taxonomy (GTDB): domain Bacteria; phylum Nitrospinota_A; class UBA7883; order JACRGQ01; family JACRGQ01; genus JAHFEI01. The sequence continues at coordinate 2,096 of JAHFEI010000109.1, forward strand.
AGAATGATTGCGCCACAAACGTCGCGCCGTAGGTGAGCGCGTAGGCCAGCGGGTTGACAGACGCCGGGTCTGGTGCGCCCCACGGGGTGGTTACCGACACCATGCCGGTATTGGAGGTAGGCGATGCCTGCCCCTTGGTAAGGCCGTAGATGTGGTTGTCCATCATTACCAGGGTGATGTCGGTATTTTTCCGCGCAACATGCGGGAAGTGGCCGCCGCCGATGGAGAACAAATCGCCATCGCCTCCGAAGACCACCACTTCCAGGTTCGGGTTGGCAAGCTTCAGGCCGGTGGCTACTGGGAGCGACCTGCCGTGTAGCGAGTGGAACCCGTAGGTCTTCATAAAGTATGGCAAGCGGCTGGAGCAACCGATGCCGGAAACGCAGACGGTGTTGTACAAGTCCAGTTGTAGCGCCGCAAACGCGCTTTGCACGCTGTTAAGCACGCCGTAGTCGCCGCAACCGGGGCACCATACCGGGCGGATGTCGCTTTTGTAATCCTTTGGCTTCAAGGCTTCAGCGGTGGCAGTCATTTGCTTACCTCCTTAATTTTTTCGAGTATTTGTTTGGGCGTAAATGGCAGGCCGCCGTAAATCGGGTAGCTTATGCCGTCGATGCCGGTTTTGCCGCGCAGTATCTCGGCGAACTGGCCCTGCTTGTTCACTTCCGGGATAAGTATCTTTTTGCAGGAGGCGGCAAACGCCTTTATCTGCTTTTCTTGTAGCGGCCACACTAGTTTGGGATGCAAGGCTTTCACCTTCAATCCCTCGGCGCGAGCCATATCCACAGCTTCGCGCACTGTGCCTAGGGTGGAACCCCAGCTTATTACGCCCACATCCGCCGGGCCGCTTCCCTGTTCTTCGGGAGGCGGTACAAAGTCCGCTATGCCTTCCATCTTCTTAAAGCGCTTATCGCTCATCTTTATGTGGTCTTCCGGCGTGAACGACGGAGCCGACGATTGCGAGTGTTCCAGCCCGGTGGAGATATACGCCCCACCCACTTCGCCCGGAATGGACATCGCGGAGACGCCCGATTCGGTGAGTTTGTAGCGCAGGTATTTCTCGTCGCCGCCCGGCTTGAAGCGTTCGCGGTTTACTATCGTGTATTTCTTCGGGTCGGGCCGTTTGATGGATTCCGTGCGGAAGCCAAGCGAACCGTCCGTTAGCAACAGCACCGGTATCTGGTACTTTTCCGCTATGTTGAATGCCAGCACCGTCAGGTCTACCGCGTCCGCCACATTTTCTGCGGAGAGCACCACGCGGGGCGCATCGCCGTGTCCGCCGTGTACCGCCATAAACAGGTCGGACTGTTCGTGCTTTGTGGGTAGACCGGTAGAAGGGCCGCCACGTTGGACGTTCACCACCACGCAGGGGATTTCCGCCATGGATGCAAGCCCCAAAAGCTCCTGCATCAGCGAAAGGCCGGGGCCGGAGGTGGAGGTCATCGCTTTTGCGCCCGCATACGATGCGCCAAGCACGTTTGCCAGCGACGCTATTTCGTCTTCGGCCTGCACCAGTGTGCCATCCACCTTCGGCAGTTCGCCTGCGAGGTAAATGGCAACTTCGGTTGCCGGGGTTATGGGGTAACAGCTAAGAAAGTTGCATCCCGCAATCAGCGCGCCAAGGCCTACCGCCTCGTTGCCGGAGATGAGGATTATGTCCTTGTCCACCTTGTCGGTGTGCCCCATCGTGAACGGGTCGGTTTTTTTGTAGTGTTCCTTGAAATAGTTAATGCCCGCTTCAATCGCCTTCATGTTGGTATCCACCACCGCTTGCCCCTTCTTGCCGAACTTCTCGCGGATGGTGTCTTTCAGCGATTCCAGCGCGATATCGAACACATAAGAGAGCAGGCCGAGCGCCACCATGTTTTTAGCGCGGTACATGTCCAGGTCTTTTTTCGCTATCTTGGACATCGGTATCGCGTAGCAGGTAACGCCTTCTATCTTTACTTCCTCTTCGATGTCGCCGCCCGGGTAGTCGTACACCAAAACGGTGCCTGGAATAAGCTGGCTCTTGTTCTTGTCCAGCGCTTCCTGGTTGAACGCGCAGAAGACGTTAAACCCTGTGCCTTCGGATTTAATCTCGTCTTTCGAAAAACGTATCTGGTACATTGCGTATCCGCCACGTATCTCCGCAGGGAAGGTTTTGAAGGTCAGCACATTAAGGCCGGAACGCGCCGCCGCCTGCGCGACCATGTCCCCGGCGCTTATGATGCCTTCGCCACCCTCTCCGCCAATTCTGATAATCAAATCGCTCATTCACTCTCTCCCATTCTCAGGTTGCTCACTTGAGTACCTTTTTTACGGCCTCACCGATATCCGCCGGGCTTATACAAACGTGTATCCCGGCTTTTTTCATCGCATCCATTTTTTCTTTTGCCGTTCCCTTGCCCCCCGCGATGATGGCTCCTGCGTGGCCCATCCTGCGTCCTGGTGGCGCTGTCTGCCCGGCTATGAAGCCTACCACCGGCTTCTTAACATGGTTCTTGATATATTCCGCCGCCTCTTCTTCGGCGTTGCCGCCTATTTCGCCTATCATCACTATTACGTCGGTGTCCTTGTCCTCATTGAACAGCTTTATGGCGTCTGTGTGGTTTGTGCCTATCACCGGGTCGCCGCCTATGCCTATGCAGGTGGATTGGCCGATGCCAAGCGCGGTAAGTTGCCCCACCGCTTCATAGGTAAGGGTGCCGGAGCGGGAAACTATGCCAACCCTACCGGGTTTGTGGATGTGGCCCGGCATTATTCCTATCTTGGCCTGTCCGGGGGTGATGATGCCAGGGCAGTTCGGCCCGATAAGGCGCGAGCCGCCTCCTTTTATGGCGTTGTACGCTTTTACCATGTCCTGCGACGGGATGCCCTCCGTTATGCACACGATAAGCTCTATCCCGGCGTCGAACGCTTCCAGTATCGCGTCTGCCGCAAATGGGGGCGGCACGAATATCATGGTGGCATTTGCTTTTGTTTCCCTCACGGCATCGCGCACGGTGTTAAAAACCGGTATGCCCTCTACCTTCTGCCCGGCCTTGCCAGGAGTGACGCCCGCAACTACGTTTGTGCCGTAATCTCGGCTACCGAGTGCGTGGAACATCCCCTCTTTACCGGTGATACCCTGTACAACAAGCCTTGTGTGGTTCCCTACAAGTACGCCCATGGTTTACCCTTTCAAGGCCGCGACGGCCTTTAGTGCGCCATCTTTCATATCGCTGGCGATGATGAATTTAAGGCCGCTTTCAGCAAGTATCTTTTTCCCCTCGTCCACGTTTGTCCCCTCCATGCGGATGACAATCGGGATTTTTATCTCTATCTTCTTAGCGGCGGATACAACGCCTGTCGCCAGCCTGTCGCACCGCAAGATGCCGCCAAAGATATTGATGAAAATTGCCCGCACCGAGCTGTCGGCGATGATGATTTTCAACGCCTCCTCTATCTGCTCCGCGCTTGCGCCGCCGCCCACATCCAGGAAGTTGGCCGGTTCGCCGCCGGAATGCTTGATGATATCCATGGTCGCCATGGCCAGCCCGGCGCCATTCACCATGCACCCGATATTGCCGAAAAGTTTTATGTAGTTCAGGTTGAACTTGGATGCGTCCACTTCCAGGGGGTCTTCCTCGTCCAGGTCGCGGTAGCCTGTCGACTCCTTGTGGCGGAACATCGCGTTGTCGTCATACGCCAGCTTCGCGTCCAGCGCCAGCACCTTCCCGTCCTTGGTTTGCACCAGCGGGTTTATCTCCGCCATGGAAAGGTCTTCCCTTACATACATATCGTAGAATTTCGCGATGAAACTGCATGCCGCCCCAATCATCTCCTGCGGGAACTCCAGCCCGTAGGCAAGCTGGCGGCATTGGTAAGGCATTATCCCCACAGCCGGGTCCACTACGACTTTCAGGATTTTCTCCGGGCTTTTTTCGGCCACAACTTCAATGTCCATGCCGCCTTCGGTGGAGGCCATGATTACGTTTTTGGAGGATGCGCGATCCAGCACGATGCTGATGTACAACTCGCGCTGTATCTGGCACCCGGCCTCGACCAGTAACTTTTTCACCACACGGCCTTCCGGCCCCGTCTGGTGGGTTATCAGGGTCATGCCCATTATGGCCTTCGCCTGCTGTTCCGCCTCGTCTGCGGAGAAAGCCAGCTTTACGCCGCCACCCTTGCCGCGACCGCCAGCGTGAATCTGCGCCTTTACTACCACGGGGAAGCTACCAAGCCTTCCGGCCAGTTCCCTTACGTTATAAGTACTCTCCGTATGGTACCCCTCCGGCACCGGCAGGCCGTACTTACGCAAAATCTCCTTAGCTTGATATTCGTGTAATTTCAAGTTACCTCCTCCGAGTTACACAAGACGAGTAAAAGTAACACAAATGGGCGTATTTTCGCAACCTCCGGAAGGGGATTTTCCGCTCCGGTATAGGCGGAAAAAAATATAGTTTGTTTCTCTTGCCCTATGGCGCAAGGTAACTTACAATTACCCCTTCACTCAATTTGGTGCGGGCCGTTAGCTCAGTTGGTAGAGCAGCTGACTCTTAATCAGCGGGTCGCTGGTTCGAATCCAGCACGGCCCACCATTTTTCAATCACTTGAAAAATGGTTCACCGCTTTTCTGCACCGATGTGACCAAATTGTGACCAGCCAACTCCAAAACATCAATACCGCGCCTTAGGCTTTCAGTCGTGTGGTGCGCGTAGCGCATGGTTGACTGAATATCCTTATGCCCCATCAGCTTCATGATGGTGTAAAGATCAACCCCGGCCTGGGCTAGGCGAGTTCCAAAGGTGTGCCTCAAATCGTGGAAACGAAAATCCAC
>JAHFEI010000110.1:0-5288 GCA_023248615.1 Nitrospinales bacterium
GCATTCACAAAGTAAATAAACCTTCTGGAGCCTTCCGCTTCGTGCAGTTCAAGAAGATACGAGTTCTTCTCGCTCTCCTTTACCGTATGCCCCACAACATAGAAATATCCCGGCTCATTCATCTTCACAAGAAATTCCACCTCATCCCCTTCGTGGAAAAGAAGGTCATGGCTTCCAAGGTTAGACGATACTTCCACACGCAGGTTCCCGGATACGGCAACCCCCGCCTGAAGTAGCTTCTCAAAGTCCACCGATTTAGGCTCCGTCTGCAACCCCCCATACGCTTTTTTCAGTATGCGTACCGTGCTGGTTTTCACATCCTTGGCGTTGCCGTCCACAAGATGGTAGGTAACGTCCATGCCATCCCCCGATACCTCGTAATGCCCTATCAGGAGATAGGATGCGGTTTGCGGCGTATGCGCAGTCTTCAGCTTGGCCGCCATTTTGTCTTTGAATACGGAGGCGAATTGCGTAACTTCGTTTGAGTGCCTTGCTGTTACGGGGTAGATAAAGATACCGTTTTTATCCATCCCCTCGGCAAGCAGTTTCGCCGCCAAATCCAGGCTGTCCGCTTCCTTTACTACCGAGCGCAACTGTTGCCGGAGTTCGTCCTCGGAAACTCCCGGCCCCTCAATATTGCTCCCCAGGTATACCGCTACGGTATTCAGCTTTTTGAATTCGTCCATCAGCGAGAGGATATCCATAATGATGTCGTATTTCTCCGCGTTTCCTCTGGCATTTTTAATCCTCATTTTAAGGTCGGCCATCCGTACCTTCAGTTCGCCCAACCGCTTTTCATAAAGCGGCAGGGATTTGGCGGAGCCAAGCACGGCCTTGGCAAATACCTTGCCTCCCTTCCTCTCGGTTGTAACGTCCATTCCCAACATCGGCAGGTCGGTACTAACCTCCAGGTTGCTCTCCACGCTCTGGCTTTCGCCCTTTTGCGTGTCGGCGGTTTGCGTGGATTTAAACCTGCTTTTCACGTCGGCGCTGATTTGGGTGGAAAGGCCCCTTAGCGCATCTTTCTTCGCCATATCCTCGTTGTCGCCGTATCCCTGCCCGACGGCTTCCACCGCGTGGGAAACGGACGGCAAAAGCAAAACTGCAACTATGCCTAACCAGAACAGCTTCTTGTTCACTTCATTTCTCCCATATTCTCTACTTCACTATGGCAATCGGAAAATCCTGCCCGATTGAAAACGTGTTCGGGTATTGCGCTTGGCCTTTGTATTTCTTCGTCAGTTCGGGCACCTGGTCGTCGAGATATTTTGTAAGCTCCTTGATAGTTACCTTGCCATCCTTCGGGGATGAGCCGCCGCCCAAACCCTTCAAAAGCACATAAGTGAAAACGCCATGCCCCAGTTCCTTAAACTCCCCCGCGTATTGCTCCTGCTGGGTTGCCGCAAGAACGTAGGTTCCCGTAGATCGTGACAGTTGGGCCAGAGCTTTTTCCTCCGCCGCGCCACGCACCGCAAACTTCTCGGTTAATGTGCCGGACTGGCAGGCGTCTACTATCATCACCTGTTTCAACGCCTTGATGGATCCCAGCTTCTCCTTGAATAAGCTGTCTGAGACGGCGTTTTCTTTTACCATCTCCTCCGCGTACAACCGTGTGTTTTCTGTTGGCACAAAGTAAAAGTTATCCGCCACCACCGTCCCATGCCCGGCGTAGAAAAACACGAACACATCCTCCGGCTTGGCTTCCGCCGCAACTTTATCCAGTACCGCGATGAACGCCGGTTTGGTGGCCTTTTCGTCATAAATAGTGGTTACTTTAATTTCCTTGAATAAGCCTTTCCCTTTTTCCTTTATCAAAGCAACAGTACTCTCCGCATCCGGCCTGGCGAAGTTGAGGCTCAGCTTTTCGTTCTTATATTTGTTTATTCCTATGGCGACTATATGCAGTGTGGCGGCCTTTTCCGCACCGCTATAAAGGATGGTCATCTCGTAAGGGTTGGCCTCGACCCTGCCTGTGCTATATGCCGTGGCCCTAATTTTGTTTGCGCCCGGCACCAATTGTATCTCGAATGTTTTTGTGATTCCTTTATCCACTTCTTTTTTTCGGGCCACAGCCCTTTGGTCATCGCCGATACGCTTGCCGTTCTGGTACAGGCGTATATCTTCCACTCCGCCCCCGGCGTCTTTCGCCCTTACCGTAACCTGTATGGTTTCCGTTTTGGCGGTATCCCCGGCGGATGGGGAAATGATGGCAACTTCGGGCGGCAATGCGATGCCTTTCCTGATGTCTGCAACTGCTTCCACCTTCTGGCCGCCCAACACCGCAGTAACGTAGCCTGGATTGAAGAAGTTATCGAAAAAGTTGTCGATGGAATAAACATTGTTGCCTATCCTTACGTTTATGTTTTTTGCGGCTTTGGCAGATGCATTGAAATGCCCATCGGGTGTCATGGTAAGCCATTCGTCCTCTTCAAATCCGACCATTTGGGCAATTTCTTTCCCTGTTGATAAATCCCAAATCCTGGACGTTCCATCCTCGCTCCCTGAAATGCAGCGCTTCCCGTCGGGCAAAAAATTAACTGAATTAACCGAACCAGCATGCCCGGCGAAAGTCCTTATCTCCTTGCCGGTAGCAATGTCCCAAATCTTTAGGGTTTGATCCTTGCTCCCTGATAGCGCATATTTGCCGTCAGAAGAAAAAACAACAGATTGTACCCAACTAGCATGCCCGGCGAATGTCCGTATCTCCTTGCCTGTCGCCACATCCCAAAGCTTGATGGCATGATCCGAACTGCCTGATAGCGCATATTTGCCGTCAAAAGAAAAGACAACTGTGAAAATCATGTTTGCATGCCCCGTGAAAGTCCTTATCTCCTTGCCAGTCGCAATATCCCAAAGTTTGAGGGTTTTGTCATCACTCCCTGACAGCGCATATTTGCCGTCCGGAGAAAAGGCCACGGAATTGACGTCCCCTGCGTGTCCGGTGAAAGTCCTTGTCGCCTTGCCTGCAGCCACATCCCAAAGCTTGATGGTTTTGTCCTTACTCCCTGATAGCGCATATTTGCCGTTTGGAGAGAACGCAACCGAACTAACGCCTTTATCTTTTATATGCCCGATGAAAGTCCTTATCTCCTTGCCTGTAGCCACATCCCAAAGCTTGAGGACACCGTACATATAGCCTGCAAGGGCATTCCTGCCGTCTGGTGAAAAGGCAACTGAGTATGCGTACCCTGGATCATCGGTGTCAGTGGGGACGAAAGAGCTGATCTTCTTGCCGGTAACAATGTCCCAAAGGTTGGGGACGTCTCTCCCTAAAAGGGCAGACCTGCCGTCTGGTGAAAAGGCAACTGAATAAATGGCGTGAGAAGACCCTGTAAAAGTCCGAATCTCCTTGCCGGTCGCAATTTCCCAAAGTTTAGCCCTATTGTAATCCCCCGAAAGTATAAATCTGCCATCAGAAGAAAATATCGCTGGGCGACCGGTAGCTTTAAAGTCGTCTATTTCTACTTCCTTATTATTCTTAAAATCCCAAAGCTTTATTTCCCCATAACTCTTCGATAGCAGGTATCTTTCGTCTGGAGACATTACGACCGTCTCCACACCATAACTATACCCGTTGAAAGCCCTTATCTCCTTGCCTGTCGCGATTTCCCAAATCTTAAGGGTTTTGTCTTCACTTCCCGATAGCGCATATTTGCCGCCCGGAGAAAAAACAACCGAATCAACCCACCCACCATGACCGGTGAAAGTCCTTATCTCCTTGCCAGTTGCCACATCCCAAAGCTTGAGGGTTTTGTCCCAACTGCCTGATAGCGCATATTTGCCGTCCGGAGAAAAGGCAACCGAGGTCACAGGTTCCGCATGCCCGGTGAAAGTCCTTACCTCCTTGCCAGTTGCCACATCCCAAAGCTTTAGGTTGTTTTCCCAACTGCCTGATAGCGCATATTTGCCGTCCTTGGAAAAAACAACAGAGGTCACATGGGAGCTATGGCCGGTGAAAGTCCTTATCTCCTTGCCAGTTGCCACATCCCAAAGCTTGAGGGTATCGTCATGGCTCCCTGATAGCGCATATTTGCCATCTGGTGAAAAGGCAACAGATTTCACTTCATTCGCATGCCCGGCGAAAGTCCTTATCTCCTTGCCGGTCGCGGTTTCCCACAGTTTTAAGGTTTTGTCGTCACTCCCTGATAGCACATATTTGCCGTCCGGAGAAAGGGCAACCGACGTTACAAATTCAGAATGCCCCAATTGCACAAAAATTTGCGTGTTATTATCCGCGCAAGCATTCTTTGCCCCGCCAACTAACGCAAACATCGCCACGGCAATAATTGTAATAACAGATTTTTTCATGCCACTCCATTCACAGATAATATTTGTTTTGTCAGTTACTGCCGCGGCATTTTACTCTATTGCCCCACCATAGAAAAGCGGCGTCTGCGAAAAATTGGCACGAGGCATAACCACCTCCGGAGAATGTTGAAAAATTCTCAAGGGTTGTCATTCTGAGCATGGCGAAAAATCTCTCTTAAGCCGGGTGAGATCCTTCGCGGAGTTTACACTGAGCAAAGCGAACGTGCTCTGGATGACGAAAAATGTTCAGCGATAATCGGTAGTTCAGGCCTTTGTCATACCGTGATCATCGGGATTAAAACCATTGGGGAATTTTGTGTCATTGTTGTAACGCGCACCTGTAAGGTTGGCATAGGTGAGTTTGGCTCCGGTGAGGTTGGCATCGGAGAGGTTGGCTCCTGAAAGGTTGGCTCCGGTGAGGTCGGCATTGTAGAGGTTGGCATAGGTGAGGTCGGCATTGGTGAGGTTGGCTCCGGCGAGGTTGGCTCCGGTGAGGTTGGCTCCTGAGAGGTTGGCTCCGGAAAGGTTTGCCATGATGAGGTTGGCATTGGAGAGGTTTATATCACTAAGAAATGAACTACCACTGCGTACCTCATCAAACGCCCGCCATTCGCTTTTTACTATCTCATGCAACGCCAGTATATGTTCCGGGATATCCGGCTTTTCCGCTTTTGCCCCCTCCGCTGTTTCGGGGGCTGGTGTGTGCCATGTTTTAAGGAGGGAGCGGTAAATCTCCTGCGCCGGGATGACGAACGATTTGGTATTTTCCCCTTTTGCAAACGGCGCCAACTGGTGGATGCTGGCCAATTGCAGGGTTTTGTTATCTCCCTTTGTAACCCATTCCTCTATCTGGTGAAAATCCTTAAGCAAAAGGTCGCCACGCGCAATCTCAATATTCGATTTCCCAATCTCAATATTCGAGAGGTTGTTCGCGTCCCGCCAGTGCCAAATGAACAGCGCTATCGGGGCGCTTGCCACGG
>JAHFEI010000110.1:5353-6879 GCA_023248615.1 Nitrospinales bacterium
CCATCCCATGAATTTACTATCCTTAAAATATCGTCCCAAAAATACCAGATGAGAAAAAACTCAATGATGGCTATTCCGGCGATAATGGCAAGCCGCTCTTTCCTAATGGGAATGGCGCGACACCAATCAACCAGCATTTTCAAGATTTGTCGCAACTTCCCCATAAACGAAAGGCTATCCGAAACGGTAAAACATGTCAAACTCCCCGCTCGCTTCGACCTCACAAGCGCGGGGATATTTGGCCTCGCCACGCAACTGGCGTGGTCTTAAAGGAGGGAGCCGGTTATTTGGTGAGCAGGAAATCGGCGATATCGCCAGCCTGTTCCGGGGTAAGCGGCGGCGGATTGTGCTCTGGGGCGGGAGCTTTTGTTTTTTTCAGCCGTTTTTTCATGCCCACGGTTTCGGCATCCTTCCCCGCCCATGTTTTGGACGGGTTGGTTATCCACCCTACCAGCCAGGGTTTGGTGTGGAGCTTGCCCGTAGCGGCAAGGCTCGGCCCTATTACTTCTTCACCAAAGGCGTGGCATACGGAGCATTGGGCTTTTTCCGCATTGTTGAAAAGGGCTTTTCCCTTGTTTACGTCCGCAAACGCCAAAGGCGCCGCGACAAGACCGACCGCCATAAACCCTGCAAGGATAGCTCTGACCATAAAACATCCTGTCCCGGCAAAGGGCCGGAGTTGGGAGATAACTTGATATCCCCCGGATTGAGATGCATTCGCTCCCGTACACAAATGGTATCTCAGGCGGCGCAACGTGTCAAACTCCCCGCCCGCTTGGTCGTGCATCGGTTTGGATAGGCAACACATTATCCCACACTTGTCATTCCCGCCCCGTGCCTGGCACGGGTTAAACTCCAGCGGGAATCCAGATAAGCCTGGATGCCCTGATAATTTCCGGGGCAGAATTTGTGGCGGAAAAGAAAATGGCGGGGGCCTGCACGACCCCCGCCATCTTGCGTTGCTTAGATACTTTTACTTGTAGTCGTACGGAGTCCAATCGGCGGAAACAACCACCGGAGCCGCAAAATTGCCCGGCCCTGGGGGAGTCGCCGTATGAGTCCATTCGAGCGATGCGGATTTCCAGGGGTTGTTGGGCGCTATCGGTCCCTTTATCGCCCCGTAAACCCAGTTGATTACCATCAACGCAACCCCGATAGCCACGAGAATCGCGCCGTAAGTTGCAACATGGTGGTACGGCGTAGCTTCGGGAATCCTGGAGTAATCGTAGTACCGGCGCGGCATTCCGTACTTCACGCCGATAATAAATAGCGGCCAGAAGGTAACGTTCACGCCGATGAAATTAAACCAGAACGATATCTTGCCTATGGTCTCGTTCGCTATCCTTCCGGTCATCTTCGGGAAGTAGAAATGGATGGCTCCGAACAGGCAGAACGCCGCAAATATTCCCATGATGAAATGGAAGTGGGCGTGTATGAAGGATGTTTCCGACAAGTTAATGTCTATCGCCGTCATGGCAAGAGGGATGCCGGTAAGCCCGCCGAGCAACAACAGGAAAAGGCAAGCC
>JAHFEI010000111.1 GCA_023248615.1 Nitrospinales bacterium
CTGGACAACCTTGGTCAATCATCTATAGTTATTGCAGTTGGAAATATCAGTGAAAGGGCAGGATGAAGTTTGAGCCAAATCTTCCGCATCAACGCGAGGCAATAGATGCTATTGCCCGCCTGTTTGAAGGTGCGCCTTATACGCGCCCGGAGGAACGCTTCTGGAGCGGCGAGGTTTCCGGTAATGTTTTGAATTTTCCGCTTGAAGAATGGTTTGCCAACGCCAAGAAAATCGCCGCTGAAAAAGATATTACCGATCCCGCACCCTCCCCTGATTCTGATTTCACCATCGAAATGGAAACGGGCACGGGCAAAACCTACGTTTATCTGCGGACAATCTTTGAACTGCACCGCCGTTATGGGCTGCACAAGTTTATCATCATCGTGCCAAGCGTGGCGATCCGTGAAGGGGTGCTTGCCACCACACGCGATACCAAACAGCATTTCCGCGAGATTTATGCCACCGAAGCCACGGTGATAGAATATGACAGCAAAAAAATATCCGATGTGCGGAGTTTCTGCGTCACCAACACCCTTTCCATCATGGTGATGAACAAACAGGCGTTTGATAGCGATGCGAAGGTGATAAACGATGAAAACCGCGATGGCGGGAATCTAATGGAATCATTGCGAATGGTACGCCCCATCCTCATCATGGATGAGCCGCAGGAGGGCATGGATACGCCGAATATGCAGGCGCGTCTTGGTGCGTTCAACCCGCTGTTCAAGTTGCGCTATTCCGCCACACACCGTGAGCCGAAGAACATTGTCTATCGGCTTACCCCCTATGATTCTTATAATCGCGGGCTGGTGAAGAAAATCGCCGTGCTTTCGATCCACGAAACCAATACGCAAAGCAACGTGGCGATCACGTTCAGGAAGCTGAACCTCAGCGCCGCCAACCCCACCGCGCAGCTTGTGCTGAATACGCGGCTGAAGGATGGGGACTTCAAATCCAAGCCCGTCACGGTGAAGAAGCGCAGTGATCTGGAAAAGGAAACGGGCAATCCCGTGTATCATGGCTGGGTGGTGGAGGACATCGGCACGACCGACCATTACGATGGTGAGGGCTATATCCGCTTCACGAACGGCGAGCAGCTTGCTGTGGGCGGCGGGAACGGCGAGGACAAGGAAACCATCTTCCGCCAGCAACTCCGCCGCACCATCCAGACGCATTTTGAACGCAAGAAGCAGTTGTTGCCTATGGGTATCAAGCCTCTTTCCCTGTTCTTTATTGACCGTGTGGCGAATTACATTGACGAAAACGGGCTTATCCGCCGCCTGTTCGTGGAGGAATACGAAGGCATTTATCCCAAATACCACGGTAAAAAACCCGCACCGAACACCGCCGCCGTGCATGGCGGGTATTTTGCTCAAGTAGGCAATGGCGAATATACCGACAACGCTAAATCTATGGCTACCAACAAGGAGATTTACGATAAAATCCTGAGAGAAAAGGAAACCCTGCTTTCAATGGAGGAGCCGCTGGAGTTTATCTTCTCGCACTCCGCACTGGGCGTGGGCTGGGATAACCCTAACGTGTTTACCATATGCACCCTGAACGAAAGCGAAAGCCAGATAAAGAAACGGCAGGAGATCGGGCGCGGACTGCGTCTGTGCGTGGATAAGAGCTTCACCCGTTACCGCGACCCGGAAGGAACGCCGGAGGGCAAGGAGGTGAACCTGCTCACCGTGGTTGCCAACCAGAGCTATTACGCTTTCTCCAAATCCTATCAGGATGAACTGCATGATGAAATGGGCACGGGCGCGAAAGCCCCACCGATCCGGGATGAAAACAAGCAGCCCGTCACCATCCGCCGTAACGAAGCGCGGTTTACCTCCGATGATTTCAGAGAATTATGGAAACGTATCGCCAGCCAGACCAAGTATCGTGTGCATTTCCGCGAAGAGGAGCTGATCGAAAAGAGCCTTGAGGCGATGGCAAGCATTGCGGTGGGCAGCAACCATCTTGAAATCGCGCTTACCTATGTGAGTCGCATTAGCGAGGAGGACGGCATCGAAGCCGCCGCCAAGGGTTCCGCCCGTGCTGATATACACGGCACGTTTGCCCGCATTGACGCGGTGGGGGAATTATCGCGCAACACCTCTATCAGCGATACCGCCGCCCGCGCCATTCTCACCCGCCTGCCGGAAGCACAGAAAAAGCAGCTTGCCGCCAACCCCATGCAGTTTCTGAGTGAAGCCGCAAAAAAGGTGCGGAGCGTGCTGGAGCGTGAATTGGTACGGCTGGTGCAGTATGAGCCAACAGGCGGGATGCACCCACTCACCCTGTTTGAAGAAGCCTTTGAAACCAAGGGCAACACCACCGCCACGCCCAAGCGCGGGCTGTATGACCGCATCATCCATGATTCTGACGTGGAGAAGGATTTTGCGGGCGATCTGGATAACCATCACGCCGTGCAGGTGTTCGTGAAATTGCCAAAAGCCTATAAAATCCCCACGCCCATCGGCAGCTATAACCCTGATTTTGCGCTTGTCATTGAGAAGCGCGATCTGGATAATCCAGATGCGGAACACCGTTTCTTCTTTACCGTGGAAACCAAAGGCACGGCGGATTGGGATAAGCTGAAACCCGATGAGCGCATGAAGATAGAATGCGCGGTAAAGCATTTTGAGGCTATCGGGCTGAAATCCTACCTTGCGCCCGTGGATAGCCTGAAAACCTTTGATAAACGTGCGCTTGAGCGTGTAGGACAAACCTTTTTGAGTGATGTAGCATGACCCTCCAATTACCTCCGTCATTCCAGCGAAAGCTGGAATCCAGCGTAAGCCGCGTCTGCGGCGGAGAAACGTCATTGCGAGCGCAGCGAAGCAATCCAGAATGTTTCCGCTGGATTGCTTCGTCGGCCATTGGCCTCCTCGCAATGACAACTGGAGAAGTAGCATGACCACCAAACCCGCCACGAAACAGGCCGCCATCACCAGCCCCGACCTTGGGCAGGAACGGCTGGCGCAACTAAAGCGCCTCATGCCTGATCTCTTCGATGGCGAGGGCAACCTTGATGAAGCGGCACTCCGGGCACTCGCCGCGCCGGAAGGTGCTTCCTCACCGGAGCGTTTCCGTTTTGAATGGGCGGGCAAGCAGCAATCCAAGCGGCAGGCATTCACGCCCAGCAAGGCAACGCTGGTGGCGGATTCCGCCCGCAGCGTGAAGTTTGATACCACGCAGAACCTCATCATTGAGGGCGATAATCTGGAGGTGTTGAAGCTGCTGCAAACCACTATAACAAAGACGCCGATGTGCTTTATCCAGATGACTATAGTGAGAGTAAGAAAGCCTATTGGCAGCGCAACGGTACGGTGAAGGATGGCGTGAAACTTACCGCCCTGCCGGAAAGCCACGGGCGCAAACATTCCTTGTGGCTGAACATGATGCAGAGCCGACTTCTTATTGCCCGCCAGCTACTATGTAGTAATGGGGTAATCATCATCCATATTGATGATGTTGAACTCCCAAATCTAAAAAAATTGTGTGATGAAATTTTCGGAGAGGAGAATTTTATCGGGCAAATCGTATGGAAAAACGCGACTGATAACAATCCATCAAACATTGCTGTAGAACATGAATATATAATGTTCTATGCCAAAAACAAAGGCGTGCTTGAACCAGTTTGGAAAGCTAGCGAGAGTCCGGCAAAAGCAGAGCTTATAAAAATAGGTATTGAAATAGGAAAATCTTTCAAAACCGTACAAAAAATGCAGGACGCATATGATGAGTGGTTCAAGGAAAACAAAGCATTTTTAGGTGTGCTTGATAGGTATAAATACATAGACGAGGATGGCGTATATACCGGAAGCCAGAGCGTTCACAACCCCGGTAAAGAAGGTTATCGTTATGATGTTGTTCATCCTAAAACGGGGAAGCCGTGCAAACAGCCTTTAATGGGGTATAGATTTCCGAAAGAAACGATGGATCAGTTGCTATCTGAAGAAAAAATATTATTTGGCGATGATGAAACAAAGATTATTGAACTGAAAGTGTATGCAAAAGACTACCAATCCAAGCTAAGCAGTTTTATAAACTTGGATGGAAGAACTGGAGCATACGATGTGAAAGGTCTTTTCCCTGAACATAAGCAAGTTTTCCGTAACCCTAAACCAGTTTCGCTGGTGAAAGAGATATTAGATTTTGTAACAAATAAAAATGACAAAATTTTAGATTTCTTTGCTGGCTCAGGAACAACTGCCCACGCGATGATGCAGCTTAACGCTCAGGATGGCGGGAACCGTAAATACATCCTCGTACAAATCCCTGAATACACCGATGAGAACAGCGAAGCATACAAGGCAGGCTACAAAACCATCTCCTCCCTGTGCATCGAGCGCGTGAAACGAGCGGGGGCGAAAATCCGTAAGGAAAACCCGGATGCAGCGGTAGATACAGGCTTCCGCGTCTACCGCCTCACCGATAGCAACTTCCCCCAGAACCTCTATACCGCCGATCCCGAAAAATCCGAGGCGGAGAATCTGGCGGCACTGAAAGCCCACTTGCAGGCCGAACTTCCGCTTGCATCCGATGGGGCATTTGCCGATATTGTCACCGAGATCGCCCTGAAGAACGGTTACGGCCTGTTTTATACGCTGGAGAAACAACCCGCTTTCAAAGCCAACACCGTCTATCGCCTGCACGGAAATGACAAATCCGCCCTGCTATGCCTCGACACCACCATTGCCGATGCAACCGTGGAAGCACTGGAGCCGCAGAGCGACAACCAACTCATCCTCTCCCGCCATGCCCTCGACACCGCCAAGAAATGGGTGCTGCAACAGGCGTTCAAAGATAACCTGCATACGGTGTAGCCATGCCCAAGCATTATAGTTATCGGGTAGATCACGATTTAGGCTTTGCCCCTCATACGGAAGGAAAACTCTGCACGGTATGCGGTTGTAAGGATACGACCATAGAGAAGTGGGCGGAGGTTGGAAGCTGGGTAATCGGCATAGGCGGGAATAATACGGGAAAGCCCAACACCCTCCTCTACGCCATGAAGGTTGAAAGCAAGCCTGCCTATGGTGACTTTCAACAAACGCATCCCGATCATGCCGCGTATCTGGAAGGGCATGGTATCTCCCCCGATGCGCCCGTGCTGGTATCCCGGAATTTCTATTACTTCGGCGACAACGCAAAACCTCTGCCGCCGGAACTGGTGCATATCATCCAGCCCACGCAGGGGTGCAAAAAAGTATCGGATGGTGATGTTGTCCTTCTATGCGGGCTGGTACTCAGTCATTATGCTGCGGGAATACACGGAAAACCGAATAATGAAACCCAGAAGGCGGCTTGCTCCACCGTATGCTAAGAAAAACGTGTGGGGGCATAATCGGGGGCATTTCACAAAACCATATTCAATGAGAGATTTATAATTCAGCAGCTTAGCTTCTGAATATGATAGCCGCCCGGAAAATAGATATTATTTTTCAATCGTGCAGGGGTAGATTCCCCGCCGCTTGCGGCGAAGAAGGAATCTGCCCCGTCCACCCCGTCCCTTGGGGCGGAGTATGTTGATTATACTGTGTTGGTTTATCCTGCACAGGAAGTGCGCTTTGTAATGGTCGGGGCGAGAGGATTCGAACCTCCGACCCCCTGGTCCCAAACCAGGTGCGCTACCAGACTGCGCTACGCCCCGACACGCCCGGACTATAAGGAAGCGCGGCGGAAATGCAAGGGATTCCGGACAGTCATGGCATATTCTGCAGGGCGGAGAATTATTCCTTCACGTCCCCGCTATTGCTTCCGCAAATGCCGTTACTTCCATGATGGCAGCCTCAAGCTCGCGCAGGGCGGCCTGTTTATCGGCGGAAGAGAAAGAAGGAATCACCTGTACACGCAGGCAAACCGCGCCGATGCGCTCAAACCCCAGCGTATTGGCGGCTCCCTTCATCTCATGCGCGGCATCGCGCCAGGCGGTATCTGCTGCATCGGAAACATCGCGCATCGTGCCCATGCACCGCGTGACCGTGTCGAAAAAAAGCCCCAGAAGCTCGCGCTGCAGGGAAATATCGCCGTCCGTGATCTGCTGAAGGCGCGTGGGGTTGATCATGGGATTGTCATCCTGAGCGAAGCGAAGGATCCCCTGCGGCGTGAGATCCTTCGCCCAAGGCTCAGGATGACAGGAAACCTAATCAAGATATTCTACCGCCTGCGCTACGAGTTCCGCAATGATTTCCTTGGCGGATTGTTCGCGCGTGATGATGCCGACGCTTTGCCCCGCCATCACCGATCCGTGCTCCACGTCGCCCTCGATGACCGCGCGGCGCAGTGCTCCTGCCCAGAAATGCTCGATTTTAAGCTGCGCTTCTTCCTTTGAGAGCTTGCCCTCGCGGAGCAGGTCGGAGGTTTCACGCTGGCAGTGCTCGAATTCCTCGGTGGCTTTGTTGACGATGGCACGCACGGGAATAACGGGAAGTTCCGGGAATAATTGCACGGAGGGCATGGCATCTTTCGCGCGGGATTTGATGAAGAGTTTTTTGAAATTCGGATGGGCAATGGATTCCGTGGCGCATACAAAACGGGTTCCAAGCTGCACTCCGCTCGCGCCCATTTCAAGGTAGCTCACGATGGCCTCCCCCCGCCCGATGCCGCCTGCGACAAACACCGGAATTTCCGGATAGTTCCCCTTCATGAAGGGGAGGATTTCCTGCGCCAGCACACTGGTGGAAACCGGCCCGATATGTCCACCCGCCTCCGAACCTTCGATGATGAGTGCGTCCGCGCCGCCTTTCACCAGCTTCTGCGCCAGCGGCACGGCAGGGGCGAAGCACATCACCTTGATGTTGAGGGCTTTCAGCCGCGCGATGGTGGCCGCTTTCGGCAAGCCGCCCGCCAGCACGACATGG
>JAHFEI010000112.1:0-436 GCA_023248615.1 Nitrospinales bacterium
CTGTGGGTTGCCCCTTTGGCTTCCACTTTCACTGCCGCCCTGGCTACCCCACTTGGCGCCCCACTGAAACCCCCTGCCGCCGCCGGAAGTGCGGGTTGAGTTGGCAACCACTTTTATCCTGAGGATGAACTTCAGGATGCCGAAAATAAGACCCAGCATCCTCCATGCAAGCCAAAGGAGAAACATCCAATAGAGAATCCGGGCTAATCCTGCCATCGCCTGATTCTAATCCGTGAGCAACGGCGGCACAACCGGCTATTTTTGCGGGGTGTCCCGAAAAAGACACCGATGTCTTGATACAGGACGATGAGGAAAGGCTAATCAGGCGGTTTTTGCCCAAAAACAGCGTAATTCGCTTAGGCATGGAGCTTGCTAACTTGAGGCAGGTCGGGAAACTTTTTTCGGTTTACAAATAAACCGGATGTAGTAACCTAAC
>JAHFEI010000112.1:446-6834 GCA_023248615.1 Nitrospinales bacterium
ACGGAGTACGCACGAAGACTTACGATTGGCATAATTTGGGGAGAGCAGATTGAAGATGAACCGCATAGCCAGCCTTCTGGGCGTATGCCTTGGCATTATCCTGCTGTCCTATTCCCCAGCATCCGCCAAGGATTTCGGTAGCCTTATAAGCCCAGGCGACCTTTCCTCCTACCACAAGGAACTGGACGGGCTATCCAACTGTACCAAGTGCCACGTTGTCGGTAGCGGCATACAAGATGAAACCTGCAATAGTTGCCACAAGGATATAGCCGCCGCAGGGCTGGCAAAAAAAGGACTCCATGGCTCCGTGACTGACCAGCGTTGCGTGGAATGCCACAAGGATCACAAAGGCCGTAGCTTCAGCATGATAGACTGGGATCCGAAAAAATTTGACCATAGCAAGACCGGTTACAAACTTCTGGGCAAGCACGAAAAGACCAACTGCGAGAAGTGCCATAAAACAAAGACAAAACTCGGCCTGTCCAGCTATCTGGGCTTGAACACCACCTGCAAGAGTTGCCACGATGATGTACATAAGGGAACACTTAAAGACACATGCGAAACCTGCCACAATACCGTATCGTGGAAAGGCAAAGAGGTAAACTTCGACCACAACAAGGCGTACAAGCTCGACGGCAAGCACGTGGATGTAAAATGCCAGAAGTGCCACCCGGTAACCGCCATGTTCCGTGTTGAAGAGAAAGAAAAGTGCATAACCTGCCACAAGAAGGATGACAAGCACAAAGGGCAACTGGGCGCCGCCTGCGAAAAATGCCACGTTACCACCGGCTGGAAGAACCTGTCGCTTGACCACGCGAAGACCAAATACCCGCTTGAGGGCAAGCATATAGAAGTGAAGTGCGAAAAGTGCCACGCCGACAGGTCGAAAGGCTCGTTCAAGATTGCCAAGTTCGACACCTGCGACTCTGCCGGATGCCACGACAAGGGCAAGTTCGGCAATGTGCATGAGCCGCAATTCCAGGGGCAACGGTGCGACAAGTGCCATACGGTAACGGGCTTCAAGCCATCCCTCTTCAAGCACGAGGGCGAGGACTACAAGGGCTTTAAATTAAAAGGCAAGCATGCCGAAGTGAAATGCGAAAAGTGCCACAGGCCGCACCAGGTTACGAAGGTGGCGCTTTACAAGCCTATTGATACCTCCACATGCAACACGGTGGGATGCCACGACGTGAAAGAAAGAGGCAACATACACGGCATACAGTTCAAGGGCCAACGGTGCGAAACCTGCCACGTCGAAGAGGGCTGGAAACCGGCGAGGTTCGACCATGCGGCCGAGGCCTACAACGGGTACAAGCTTGTGGGCAAGCACGCCGAAGTGAAATGTGAAAAATGCCACAGGCCCGACCCGGCGACAAAGGTTGTGCAGTTCAAGCCCATGGATACCTCCACATGTAGCGTAGCCGGATGCCACGACATAAAAGAAAGGGGCAACATACATGGCCCCCAATTCAAGGATCACAAGTGCGCAGAATGCCACGTCGTGCAGGGATGGAAACCTTCCCTCTTCAAGCACAGCGCGGAAACCTACAAGGGATACAAGCTTGAAGGCAAACATGCCGAGGCAAAATGTGAAAAATGCCATAAACCCACAGCGGAGGGCGGCGCGGACGTATATAAGCCGATAAGCACCAAGAGCTGTACATCTGTAGCATGCCACAAGGACGAACATGCCGGGCAGTTCTTCGATAAAAAATGCGAAGATTGCCATACCGTGAAAGGCTGGAAAGAACTTACCTTCAACCATAACAGGCAATCGCGCTTCCCGCTTGAAGGCAAACACACCTCCGCCAAATGCGAAAAGTGCCACCAAAGCAAGGTGTGGAAGCCGGTAAAGACCGAATGTATAGCCTGCCATTCCAAAGAAGACGACAAGGCCCATAAAGGCAAGATGGGAGAAAAATGCGAACAGTGCCATACGACCCAGTCGTGGGACCCAAAGAGCTTCTTCCATGAAGTCACAGGCTTTACGCTTGATGGGGCGCACACGCAGATAACATGTAACGCCTGCCATAAGGCCAAGGGCGTGTTCACAGGGTTGGGGCCAGACTGCACCAAGTGCCATTCCGACCCGCACTTCAACCAGTTCGGCCAGGCATCGTGCCAGGAATGCCACACCGCCAAAAACTGGTTCCCGGAGCGGTTCCGCCACAACCTTACAGGCTTCCGGCTGGAAGGCGGGCATCGGGTAACCGACTGTGAAAAGTGCCACAGGGGACGCGTATACCGGAGTGTTACGACAGACTGCTACAGGTGCCATGCGGCACAATACGCCGCCCCTGCTGCGGCGTCTTACCACTCATCCGGCAACACCAACTGCACCGAATGCCATAAGCAGTACGGCTGGACTCCCGCTAGCTTCACACACAAGAGCATGACCTTCGGCGGCGCGCATCTTGCCATAAAATCTACCTGCGCCAAATGCCACACCGGTAGCGGGGCAACCCTTGCCCTGAAATGGGCGGGCACAACCTCCGAATCGCAGTGCAGCAAGTGCCATGCGACCACGTACGCAACAAAACACACCACATGCCCGACAGACTGCGAGCTTTGCCATAAAACATCATCATGGAAGGGGGCGACATCGCTCGTCACATGCAACTGATGATGGACATGAAAAAACTGTTATCGAAAATCCTTTGCGCCGCCGCCATTTCCGCAACGGCTCCAGCGGCGGCATATGCCGTGGAGCTCCACGGGCGCATATCCGAATCGGTATTCATGCTGAGCGATGATGCGACCGTGCAAAACTACAACTACAGCCGCACACGGCTAAACCTTGATGCGACCGATATCTACGGCAAGGACGAGACGTTCCGGTTCGATGGCTCGTACCGCACGAAAGGCCAGTACGACTACAACAGCAAGACCCCCGATACGCGGGTTGACGTGATGAACATCGAAATGCGCCGGATGTTCGCCGATACGGACGTTACGCTTGGCAGGCAATATATAGACAGCCTTATAGGCGCCCGCGTGGACGGTGTGCTGTTCCAAAACTACCTCAGCAAGGAAGCGGGAGTGGGAGCCTTTGGCGGTACCGCACCCGACCCGTATTCGGACGATTTCACCAGCGCCTTCACCACCTACGGAGCGTATGGCTTCTGGAAAGAAAAGTCCATGGGAGCCACGGCCGGATATGCATCCACCATGTTCAAGGGAAAAGAAGATACGGCTTACCTGTTCGGCTCCGGCTACCTTACGCCGGATGACTCGTTGAGCATGTACAGCTCGCTACGGATGGACCACAACATAACCACAAAAAACGGCTGGGACATAACGAACCTCCTCCTCACCGCAAACTACCGGTGGGACAGGGTTGCCAGGGTAAACCTCGCCCTGAACCAGTACCGGGGGTTGTGGATGCAGGAATCTATGGACTATAACGTGAGCCACGAGATGCAACGGTCGGCCAGGGTATATGCCGATTACAACATCACCCGCGAGCAGAAGCTCTACACCCATGCCGACTACCGCACTAGGGACAGCGACAACAAGAGCGCCTCCCTTTACGGGCTGGGATACAAAATTTCCGAGATGGTGGGTTCCATGTACATGAACGCCGCCTACAGGGGGATAAACTATTTCACCACGACATCAACGCAGATGTTCCTGGCGCTGGGCGCACAGCCGATGGACGACGTTTCGGCGGAATTCAGCATAACATCCACCACAAGCCAGCAGGAAAAATCCTCTAACGACATGTCGCAGATGATCTACTCTGCCTCGGCGGACTGGCAGATAACCAAGTCGCTCTACTTCAACGGGCTGGTGGAGTACTCGGCCGAGAAGTTCCTGTCGATGGATTCCGTATACCTGGCAAAATATAAAGACGAATACAAGTCCACCGCCATCTACGCCAACCTGGCCTACCGCTTCTAACCTCCGCTACAAAACGAAACACCACCGGAAGGCGGCGGCGCTATCAGCCGGTGATGCCGCGATACAGCAACTGTGTGCCGATAAAAACCAGCCAGATGAGCAACGCAACGCGAAGCGGCTTTCCCGGAACCATAGACGCCGTATAAGCTCCGATGACGGAGCCGAAAACGCCACCGGTAACAAGCTTTGCGAACATCGGCCAATCCATGTTTCCCATGCTGAGATGCAACCCGCCACCAACGGCAGACAGTACCAGCCCAAAGACTATATCCGTTCCCACCACGGTGCAGGCAAAAAGCCGGGTGGTGTATAAAAGGAGCAGTGTGCCCAATGCGCCCGCGCCCGCGCTAGAAAAGCCGACCTCGATGCCGATAAAAAAAGTCACCACCGGGATAATGTATATCATCTTTTCCGAATACCGCAGTTCGATGTGCCGGAGCATGAGGATAATATTCAGCAACGAGGAAAAAAGGACTATCACCCCCACGACGATAAGCACGAAGAGTTTTAGCCCGTGGTTTTCGGAGAAATGCCTTAACAGGAAGGTGCCTACGATAACGCCGGGCAGGCCGCCCGCCACCATGATGGCGAGGTGTTTTTTATCTACCCTCCCTTTCAGGTAATAGGATATCCCCGCCGGTATCTTTACGATTGTGGCAAAGCTGAGCGCGGTTCCCACTGCCACGGCTGGCTCCAGCCCCAGAAAGAGCATAAGCACAGGCGCGGTGACGGTACCGGCTCCCACGCCTGTTACCGAGATTGCGAAAGCAATCAGGAAGCCTATAAGGACTACAATCATTCTCTCTCCAGGAAAAGCCGTTAAGCGGGCGACCCCTTTATCGGTCGGGGCCGTACCCTTTTATTCGGCTAACTCGTAACGGGAAAGGGACAACCGCTACCGGTTGCCCCGCTTGTGGAAAGTGCGGAAAGGTTTTGGAACCATCTTTACCCCCACCCCCCGGTGCCTGCCTGTTATTCCACCGCTTCTACGGATATAAGCGGCCTAGTGTGTATGCCGCACTCGCCGCCACACTTGGAGGTGCCTATCCACCTGCCTGCGCGCTCGTTGTCATCCGAAGTTATCGATGTGCAAGGCGAACAGCCGAGAGAGCGGTAGCCCCGGCGGTACAGTTCGTTTGCCGGAACGCTGTACACGGCAAGGTACTGCCATATTTCGCGCTCCTTAAACAGCAGTATCGGGTTAAGCTTTATCAGCCCCTTGTCGCGCTCCTCCACCTCTTTATAGTCGGTGCGGGTGCGCCCTTCGGTGCAACGCAGTCCGGTTATCCAGCACTTCACATTCATATCTTTAACAGCTTCCCTTACCGGCTCCACCTTGTAGATGTTGCAACAAGTGTCGGGGTCTGTCTTGTACAGCTCGCTTGCAGGCTCTGCCGACTGGTATATCTTCAGCGATGGATGCCTCTTCACCAGCTTGTTCATGTAGTCTATCGTCTCTTTCGGCTTGAACGGAGTGGTTACGATGAAGCCCCGCGCTTTAGGGTTTACCCGTACGGCCAAATCCCACACAACCATGGAATCCTTGCCCAGTGAATTCGCAACCACTGCGCCATCGCCGTACTTGTCGTAATGCTCCCTCAACAGCCTCTCCGCCCTCTCTACCTTTTCGCCGAAGTGAAGGCTATCTACCAATTCCTGCAAGTTCTCGCTCATGTTTCTTTCCCTTATACCGTTAATTGTTTTTTCTTACCTGGAGGCGGAAATGGCTTTCCCCCTCCTTTTTTACGCTTACTATCGTGTGTCCTTCTTCCTTAAGCTGTATGGAGATGTTCTTCACCGGTTCACCGGTTTGGCAAACCAGCTCCAGCACCTGCCCGTCGGCAAGCTCTTCTATCGCCAGCTTGGTCAACACAAACGACATGGGGCATACCTCTTCCGATATGTCTATAAACTTGTCCGCCAATACCGCTTCCGCCATGCCGTCCTTACCTCCGTACCGTTATTTTTTCCGGCAGAAGCGGGTCGGCCACCAGCTTCTCCGGGCCTATCGCCGCTTCCAGCGCTTTCATGTAATCATCCATCTGCCCTTCCATCTGGAGCAGGTTGCCCAACCGTATCCGGCCCTGGCTCTCGCCAGCCTTTTTGTACCAGTTGATGGTTGCATCTATCGCCGCTACCGCCTCGTCGTCCGTGAGGAAACGGGCCGTTATCGTCCCGTTTACCGGATGGCGACCATGATGCCCACCAACCCGCAGGTTATGCCCGGTCTTTTCCTCCGTCCACGAGGAGGTGGGGCATGCACGTACGCAGTCGGAGCAGTAAAGGCACTTGTCCGCGTAAAATATCGGTTTGCCCGTTTCGGGGTGCGATTCTATCGCCCCTTCCGCGCAGGCCGAGGCGCAAATGGTGCATCCTGTCCAATTTTCCTCGCTCCACTTTGGATAAACCGCGCCCATCAACCCCAAATCCGCCGTAGTAGACCGTATGCAGTCGAACGGGCATCCAGAAAAGGAGGTCTTGAACTTGT
>JAHFEI010000113.1 GCA_023248615.1 Nitrospinales bacterium
ACATGAACGTGCCGGGAACTAAAAAAGACCCGTACCACGGCTTTATCTACAACAGGGTCAGGCTGATTTTCGTCAGTTGCGCCGAGCTACGCGACAGTGCCTGCAAGTTCCTCCCGGTAAGGCCCGAACAAGTTAGCCTGCTACACTACGGGATGGAAACGGATACCTTCTTTCCCGGCAGGGCGGGTGAATTCCGCCAAAGCCTCGGGCTGGCGCCGGATGACGTGGTAATAGGCGTGTTTTCCCGGCTCGATCCGCAAAAGGGGCAGATAGACGCCGTACGCGCCATGCCACATGTTTTGCGGCAATATCCCAAAGCCCGACTGCTACTGGTGGGGGACGAATCGTTTGACTACCGTGGCATAGAGAAAAAACGGGTCGAGACAGAAGTCGAAAAGCTCGGCATCCGGCATGCCGTGCTTTTTCTGGGATACCAGCAAGACGCGGCAAGAACGCTACACGCAATGGACATCTTCCTCCTCCCGTCTCACTGCGAAACATATTCCGTAGGGATGATAATGGCCCAACTGTGCGCCCTGCCCGCCGTGGGGACAAATACGGGCGGGACGCCGGAACAACTTGGGTTCGGCGAATATGGGATTCTGGTGCCACCGGAAGCCCCAAAAGAAATGGCAGATGGTATTATCAAAACACTGGAAGGGATGGATGCCGCAAAACTAAAGGCCCAAAATGCGCGCCGGAACGCGCTTGATATCCACAGCTTCCCCAAAATGCTGAAACGGCTGGAGAAGGAATATCGCCAACTGGCAGGGCAAACGGAATAACCCACAAGAGAAATATGCAATGAACAACTACGCCATAGTTGCACTTATAGCGGTATCCCCTATCGGTGAAGAACTTATCTCCATTCCCACAGGCTGGGCGCTGGAAATGCCGCTATGGCACGTAGTGGCCGTTTCGCTTTTATTTAATTTCCTTCCTGTTCCGGCCATCCTGTCCGCCACAGGATTCATGGAAGGGCACCCGACGATAAAACGGTTCGTCGACTTTTTCCGCAGGGAGAAGGTCATGGCCATCACCCGCAAATACGGCGCATGGGGCGTGGCGCTTCTGGCTCCCGTCACGGGAGTGTACGCCACTACTGTCGCCGCCTGGGCGCTGGGAATGGGAAAAACCAAGGTGATGTTATGCACCATGGCGGGACTAGCCATCTACGCGGCGGGGTGCGTACTGCTGATAAAACTTGGCTCCGCCGTTGCATCGATATTTTCCTGAATTTCGGAGCCGGGTGAAATTATTTTGGCTAATGGAGCCCATCGTTATAAAATGCCAGTGTCGGCATTATAAAATCTCTCGGATTCCTGTAACCTAGGGAGGGTAACAGATGTCTCGGGTTCTTCTTCGTGGCCTATTGCCCGCTTTGCTTTCCGTTACTCTCTTCTGCAATCCGTCCTTCGCCGCCAATGACAGGCCGAAAGCCAAGCCGCCCATCATCGTTATTGCGGTAAAAGGAGCGTGGCTTTCTCCTGATGAGAAGGTGTCTTATCGTGCCGCTGTCGCCAAAGGATTGATGAACATGTACACGGTGTCCAGCGGTGCCGAGGTGGACAAGAAGGTCGGGGAGATATTTGAAAAAGAGTCCTGGAAAGCTGGCTACAATACTAATAAATGCTTGGTTGCGGTAGCCAAGGAATTCCACATGGGGCCGTTTAACTGACGAGGATTAAGAGCCGGGAAATGCTAGAATAGCGGCCTGCACTGGGAAGCGGCGGGGAAATGTCTTTTTGAGATATGACCAAGGGGGTTCCATGCGCATCGGTACAAAAGCTCCGGATTTTGACCTGCCGGATATTGACGGCAAAAACACCAGTTTGCAATCGCTGGCGGCAGGGAAAACTGCAATAGCCATTGTTTTTACCTGCAACCATTGCCCCTATTCCGTAGCCTACGAGGAGCGGCTTAAAAAGTTGCAAGCGCAGTATGCGGACAAAGGGGTTGTGTTTGTGGCCATAAACCCCGACAACGAGGACAGGCACCCCGAAGATACGTTCGACAGCATGAAAAAGCATGCCGCCGAAAAGGGATGGAACTTCCACTATCTGCGCGACAAAACAGGCGAAATATCCGGGGCATACGGAGCCAAGGTAGTCCCGGAAGTTTTTTTGGCCGATTCGGCGGGAAACATAAGGTACACGGGAAGGATAGACGATTGCTGGCAGAGCGCCAAGCGGGTAAAGCGCCACGACCTTAGGGAAGCGATAGAAGACATTTTGCACAACCGGGACGTGGCGGTAAAAACAACCACTCCCATCGGTTGCGCCATAAAACGGGAATGAACTTTTCCTTACCCGTTGCGAAACCATCCGCATAGGTTTAACATCTGGTCATGGCGTCTGACGCGGTACTGGAAAGCTTCCTGAAATACGTGGCAGTGGAGAAAAATTTTTCCGCCCACACCCTCAAATGCTACACGCTGGACATAGCACAGTTCTCCGGTTTTGCCCGCGCAAAAGGCCTTTGCAAAAATAACGGCGATGTGGATTATGCCGCAGTAGACTCCGACCATATCCGCGCTTTCGCGGCAGACATGCACCGCCGCAAGATGGGCCCCGCCACCAGAGAGCGCAAGCTGTGCGCACTACGCACATTTTTCAAATACCTTGTACGGCAAGGGATAGCTACGGGAAATCCCGCGTCTTCCATCACCACCCCAAAAAAACCGCAACAAAGGCCACGCGCAATGGATGTGGACGAGGCCTGCGCCATGGTGGAATCGGCTGTGCCGGAAGACGACCCGGCGCAAATGCGCGATCGCGCCATTTTGGAGCTTTTCTACGGATGTGGCATGCGCATAAGCGAATTACACGGGCTGAACCGCCATGATTTCGACTCCGACTCCAAAACAATCCGGGTGATGGGAAAGGGAAGCAAGGAGCGGATGCTACCGGTGGGGCGCAAAGCGATGGAAGCGCTGACGGCACTGCTATCTTCCGTAAAAGCGGAAAACAGCCCGATTTTTTGTTCCGCGCGGGGCGGGCGGCTTGGCATCCGTTCCATCTACAATGTGGTCATCAAGTACGCACACAAATCCGGAGCGCCTATGGATGTTTCGCCGCACACCATGCGCCACTCGTTCGCCACGCATATGTTGGGTAGCGGAGCAGACCTGCGCGTAATACAGGAGTTGCTGGGGCACGAATCGCTAGCCACCACCCAGAAATATACCCACATCGGGATAGAACACCTTATACGGGTGCATGACGACGCCCACCCGCACGCGAAGCTGGGCAAAAAAGACAAATAGCCGGGCAATGCCACTGTCGCACAATCCCGGCGCCCCTCCACCACACGGCAGGCGGCAGAGCCGATTTTAATTGCGGCGAAAAAGGGGATATACTTTGGCAATGGCAAACATGAACGTTGAGGAACTGGTAAAAAAAGCCGGGATTCTGCTGGAATCGCTCCCCTACCTGCGGGCGTTTGCCGGGAAAACCATAGTCATCAAATACGGCGGTGCCGCGATGGTGCAGGAAGATTTGAAGGCAAGCTTTGCGCAGGATATCACGCTGATGAAATACATAGGCATAGACCCGGTAGTGGTGCATGGCGGCGGCCCGCAGATAGGCAAGACACTGGAGCGGATGGGAATAAAAAGCCGCTTTGTGGATGGACACCGCGTTTCCGAAGGGGAGACCCTGGACGTAGTAGAGATGGTGCTGGTAGGCAAGGTGAATAAGGAAATAGTATCGCTTATCTCCGAAGCCGGAGGCAGGGCCGTTGGATTAAGCGGCAAGGACGGCAGGCTGGTAGAGGCGGAAAAAATGCTGATAACAAAGCCTACCGAAGACGTGGACAGGCCGGAGATTATAGATATCGGCATGGTGGGCCGAGTGACGAAAATAAATACGGAAATACTGGTTACGCTAGATAGGGACAACTTCATCCCTGTGATAGCTCCGGTGGGCGCGGGAGCTGGCGGACAAACGTACAACATAAACGCCGATACCGTGGCGGCGGAAATAGCAACCGCGCTGAAGGCGGAAAAACTGGTGCTACTTACCGACACCGCCGGGATATGGGGTGCGGACAAGGAACTTATCCCTTCGCTGGACGCGAAGACGATAAACGAAATGGTGCGCTCCGGCGTCATCGCTGGCGGGATGTTGCCAAAAGTGAAGGCGTGCATGCGGGCGCTGGAGGGCGGAGTGAAAAAAACGCACATAATAGACGGGCGCGTGCGGCACTCGGTGCTACTGGAGATTTTTACCGACCAAGGGATAGGAACACAGATAACGCTTTAGTGTAGTGTCCCAGCATTCCCTTTACAGTATGTAACGTGCATCACCCCGCCGCATCCTTTCCGGAAGCGGCGAGGCATCAAGCTATTTGCTTAGAGTTGTATCTCGAAGCGCAGGAACCCGACATTAACCGAGCTGACCGCAGGATCGCCGCCCGGATTTTTAATCCACTGGAACGATGGACGTATGGCGAGCCACGATGTGGCAACAAGGCGGTATGTCAGCTCGTATGCTACTTCCGTATCCACGTGTGTTTTTGCATTTGCCACGCCAAAGCCAAGGTCATCCACACTGCGGGTAGGTATTAAGCCGTGCAGGTGGATACCATAGCCCATATAGCCGGTAATAGCATTGCGATCCTCGGGAACCGAGCCATACTGCAAGAAAACGCTGGCGGAACTATGTTCGGCATTGTCGAACTGGAAAACTTCCTGGTCTATGATGCCGTACATGCCGTTATCATCGCTAAAAGTAACACCGCCATAGGTCTTCTCGGCGGAATGCCGCCAGTAGCCGACCTTATAATCGCTCGCGCCTTTTATATAGCCAGCTTCCGCTATCGTCATGTTCCCATCGGAAGATTTCCATTCACGCGTTGAGGGGTCGCCGTCATAAACGGCGGCCTGTACGTACACGTTCTCCACCGGCTTCACTCGCAGGCGCACACCCAAGCCCGCCTGGGGGAAAATAGAAACTGGCACGTTGCCGGAAATCTCCGGTTCGATGCCGAACGAGGAGTTAAGGAATATCGTGGCGTTGGTGGAAATACAGAATTCCGAATTAAGGTTGTGCAGGCCGGCGAGAGCCGATACCGCGCCGTCGGCGAAGTCCTGGTTGTACCACGCTTCGTTAACGATGAATTGGTCTTTGGGGACGCTGATGTTGCTGGCGCCCTGCAGGTCGCCTATCATGCGGGACGATGGGTTGCTCCCGTGGTTGCGCAAACCGTATACCCAAAAGGTACCGCCCTTCCAAAGCCCGGCTTTCTCCGTATCAACATTCATGGTCAAATCAAGATTGTCGTGATAGATGGTTTCGGACTTGGTCGGCGTTCCGGCCAGATAAGTGTGTGCAAATTCTCCGGTGTAAACGCCTTTTATCGTCACGCCGTTAGCTTCCAGTTTATCCCGCAACCCGCCCCAGTTTCCGGTTATGCCAACAGGGGCAACGAGCCCTTCCTCGTGTTCATGGATTTTGGCTTCTTTTTCCGCCGAGCCGACGGTGCCAGCAAAACCAGGTTTTTCGCTACTTGGGGAGGGTTTTGGTGCCGCCTCTTGCGCCTTGGGAGCTTCGACTTTCGGTGCCGGAGCCGCTGGCGGAGCGGGAGGCGGCGGTGGCTCCTGCGCTTGGGGCGCTTCTACTTTAGGCGCGGGCGGCGGTGGTTCTTCTGCTTTGGGCGCTTCGACTTTAGGCTCCGGCGCCGCTACCGGTGCTGGCGCAACTTCCTCTGGCGGTGCGGGAGGCGGCGGTGGTTCTTCTGCTTTGGGCGCCTCGACTTTAGGCTCTGGTGCCGCTGGCGGTGTTGGCGCAGGCTCATGGGCTTTTGGCGCTGATGCCTTTGGCTCCGCAGGCGCTTTCGGCTTGGCTACTTTGGCCGCGGCCGGTTTCGCCGCAGGCGCTTTCGGAGCAACCGCTTTTGGAGCATCTACCTTTGGCGCAGGCTTATCAGACGATGGATGGGCCTTATCCCACATTTCCTGGAAAGACAGTTCCTTTTGCTCTTCTGCCAAAGCGTTACCGCTAACAACCGACAGGAAAACAAACACCAAAACCAAGCTTTTCACATTCACCAACATAACCCCTCCGATTGACATTGTACGCCCCTGTAAAGCTTACGGACATATGGAATATGAGTCAACACAAAAAGGATGTTTGTGGGCATCTCCCTGCGGTTGCCTGCCAACCCGCATTTGGTCGCCCGCACTAGGTGTGGCGGACGCAAAATAAATATTTTCCTTTCAGGTTCGTTTCAGTTTCAAAGCGTAACCTGAACCCATGAAAACGAAGGAGGGCATTTTTATGGATAGCAAAATAAAAGTTTGGGATATATGGGTTCGCCTTTTTCACTGGTCTTTATTGGCGCTTATGGTGGTGGCGTATTTGGTGGCAGAGGATTACCTGGCGCTACATGCAAGCGCAGGCTACGTGATACTCTTCCTGCTTGCCGGAAGGGTGGTATGGGGATTTGCCGGCACACAATACGCCCGGTTTGCCGATTTCGTTTATCCGGCCAGCAAGATATACGGCTTCGTGAGGGATATGCTTCGGTTTCGCCATGCGCGCTACCTTGGGCACAACCCCGCCGCAGGGGCAATGGTTATTGCCCTTATAGGTTTTGTGGCGCTTACCGGCCTCACCGGCGTGATGGCGTACGGGATGAACGAGGCCGCGGGGCCATTTTCCGTATTAGCCAGGGTCGCGTGGAAATACGGCGATTTACTGGAAGATGTGCACGGCTTCTTTGCATGGACAACCCTTGGCCTGGCCACAGGACATGTGCTGGCCGCCGTCATAGAG
>JAHFEI010000114.1 GCA_023248615.1 Nitrospinales bacterium
ACCGAAACGCCTACCGGACACTCCGTAACGATGGCAAGCGCGATGGGCAGGACGAAAACTTACCTTACGGAAATTACTTCCACCGGGGTAGAACAATCCACCAGTACCTCCCCCGCCGGGCTTGTAACCCGCAAGACGACAGGCACAGACGGCGTAACCACGGTTACATCCCCGGATGGCGCCATCACCACCACCAAAAGCGGCCCCGACCCGCGCTGGCAGATGCAGTCGCCCGTTACGACAAGTGAAACGGTGAAACTGCCCAGCGGATTAACCTATGCCGCCGGGACGCAAAAATCCGCCATCCTGTCCGTGCCGGCTAACCCTATGAGCCTTACCAAGCTTACGGAAACGGTGACGGTAAACGGGCAGGTATATACCAGCGTGTACGATGCAACGCTGAAGACGATTACCGCCACCAGCCCGGCGGGCAGGGTGGCGGTGGCTACGCTGGACGCGAAAGGGAAAATCACGCAGGAAGCCGTTACCGGGCTTGCGCCAGTAGCTTATGCGTACGATGCGCGGGGCAGGCTTGCCACGCTTACCGGTGGCACGGGGGTAGATGCGCGGCAATCGTCATTCGTCTACGATGTTAAAGGCTATCTGGCCAGCATCGCCGACCCGTTGGGTGGTATAATCGGCTACACCTATGATG
Organism: Nitrospinales bacterium; assembly: GCA_023248615.1. GTDB lineage: Bacteria > Nitrospinota_A > UBA7883 > JACRGQ01 > JACRGQ01 > JAHFEI01. The sequence continues at coordinate 656 of JAHFEI010000114.1, forward strand.
GGGCCGGACGGGTGACGAACAAAACGCTTAAAGACGGGAGAACCGTCTCCTTCGCATACGATGCGAACGGGAACGTAACCTCGGTTACGCCCCCATCTCGCCCCGCGCATTCGTTCGGCTACACGGCGGTGGACCAGGAATCGGCCTACATGCCGCCCGCAGTGGGCGGGGCCACCGCCACGCTGTACGGCTATAACCTCGACAAACAGATAACGCTTATCACCCGTCCGGATGGGCAGAGCATAGGGTTCAACTACGACGTGGGGGGAAGGCTGTCGTCCGTGGCCCATCCGGGCGGGACCATTGCTTACGCGTACGACACCGCCACGGGGAACCTCGCCAGCGTCTCCGCCCCCAGCGGCGAGACGCTGAGCTACACCTACGATGGCTCCCTGCCGCTAAGTACCACTTGGGTTGGTGCGGTAGCCGGAACGGTAAGCCGAGCGTATGACAACAACTTCCGTGTAACGTCCCTAAGCGTGAACGGCCTCAATGCCACAGCCTACGTCTACGACGCGGACGGTCTGATAACCGGTGCGGGAAGCCTTGCCGTTGCCCGTAACGCGCAGAACGGGCTTATAACCGGCTCCACGCTGGGAGGCATAACCACCGCCAATGCCTTTAATACCTTCGGCGAGATTGTTTCCGAACGCCACACAGGGGCGGGAGCGACGCTTTACGACGCGCAATACACCCGCGACAAGCTGGGGCGGATAACGCAGAAGATTGAGACCATCGGCGGCGTGGCGAAGACATACGCCTACGCCTACGACGCGGCGGGACGGCTTACCAGCGTTTCCGAGAATGGCGCGGTAGTTTCGGCCTACGCCTACGACGCAAACGGGAACCGGCTGGGAAAGACGGACGCGGTGGGCACCACGGCGGGGACGCATGACGCGCAAGACCGCCTGCTGACGTATGGCGCAAATGCGTACGCCTACACCGCGAATGGGGAATTGTTAGCGAAAACCAATGTGGCGGGAACCACCGGCTACAGCTACGACGTATTGGGAAACCTTGTTTCCGCCACGCTCCCGGATGGGACGCTGGTGGAGTATGTCATCGATGGCGCGAACCGCCGGGTGGGGAAAAAGGTGAATGGGGTGCTGGTGCAGGGGTGGCTGTACGCCAACCAGCTAAACCCCATTGCCGAACTTGATGGCGCGGGGAATGTAATTTCGACCTTTGTTTACGGCACGAAGGCGAATGTGCCGGATTACATGGTCAAGGGGGGCGTTACCTACCGCATCATCTCCGACTACTTGGGCAGTCCGCGATTAGTGGTGGATTCCGCCACGGGAACCATCGTTCAAAGCATCACCTACGATGAATTCGGGAACGTGATTACCGACACAAATCCCGGTTTCCAACCTTTCGGCTTCGCGGGTGGCCTGTACGACCGGAACACGAAGCTGACGAGATTCGGCGCGCGCGACTACGATGCGGAGACCGGACGCTGGACGGCGAAGGACCCCATCCGCTTCGCCGGGGGCGACACCAACCTGTATGGGTATGTCCTGAACGACCCGGTGAATTTCATTGATGAGTATGGGTTATATTGGGAATATTCCCAGTCATCTGGGCAATTGACGCATATAGATAATCAGACCGGAGCAAGGACACAGGTGGGTACGGGTTATGCTGGTGCTGGACTAGGAAAAAATAACCCAAATATGCAAAACGTTCCCAATGTCGGCCCCATCCCTCAAGGAAATTACACCATCGGAAACGCAACAACTAGAGGGCCACTAACTTTGCCACTAACTCCTCATGGAGACACAAACACTTTCGGAAGAAGTGGTTTCCGATTACATGGGGACAACTCACATGGCGATCAAAGTGCTTCTAAAGGTTGTATAGTGGCCACCCCTAATGTTAGAAGCCAAATAAATAATAGCCCGGATCGTGAATTAAGGGTCATAAAATGAAAGTGTTTTCCTTTTTAAGACTTGGCCAAATAAAGTCCTGTGGGAGATTATTGATTGCGATTCTTTTGTTTCTGGAATTGTTTCCTTCGTTGGGTTTTTCTGCGGATCCGGATTGCACAGGCGCGGACAGGTGGCCAACAAGCATGGCCTTTGTTCATCTTAAAAATGCGGGGATAACTGATAATAACAGGCTGGATTTCACAAAAACAAAAACTGTCCTGTTGGCTTCGGAAGAAATTGGTAAAAACTTGTTCCATCAAATACATTACATCAGGTTTTTTGAGAAATCTGGCAATACCATCGAAGTCATAACAAGTAATCAGGTTTCTAATGAGGAGTGCTCAATGAGTGGTGTCGATGTTTTTGTGGTCAGTCATCACTTGGGCGATTGGAAATCGTACTAGAAGGAAAATGCTATCCGGGGGGGTATTTGGTACTTAACGGGGCTTGCGCCAGTAGCTTATGCGTACGATGCGCGGGGCAGGCTTGCCACCCTTACCGGTGGCACGGGGGTAGACGGTGCGGGGAACGTAATCTCGACCTTTGTTTACGGCACCAAGGCGAACGTGCCGGATTACATGGTCAAGGGGGGCGTAACGTATAGGATAATTTCCGACCACCTTGGTTCTCCACGATTAGTGGTGGATTCCGCCACGGGCGCGATAGTCCAGCAGATTGCCTACGATGAATTCGGGAACGTCCTTTCCGATTCCAATCCCGGCTTTATGCCGTTCGGCTTCGCGGGTGGCCTGTACGACCGGAACACGAAGCTGACGAGATTCGGCGCGCGCGACTACGACGCCGAAACCGGACGCTGGACGACGAAAGACCCCATCCGCTTCGCCGGGGGCGACACCAACCTCTACGGGTATGTGCTGGGCGACCCGGTGAATGATTTTGACTTAGAAGGATTATTCAAGTACGCCAAAGGTGTTGGGCAACCCGTTGATGAGAAAACAAAAAAGGCGTTAGAATGTTTAGAGTCACTCTTGGAGGAGGAACTGGTGGTGACAGGAGCGAAGAAAACTGGGAGTCCTCATTTGCCCGGCAGTGCCCATGAATCGGGGCAAGCGGTTGACCTCGGATTCAATTCAAATCCCGGCTTGGAAGTCCGTCGAATAGAAATTGAAAGATACTTAACGCAGGCAGGGTTCTCTTATGGACAACAAGAGGGAAATCATTTCCATTTGCAAACAAGGCCAGGAAGGGGTGGGGCAACTGGCTTTGCTCCCGGGATCAGGTAATGACCATGAGGTATTTATTTTTCGCCTATTCGCTCCTTGTGAGCATTGGCAATGCCCATGCAGATCCCTTCGATGCTGATAAGGTTGCAAAAAATCTCAAGCCGATTATTAATACCCATTATCCTGGGCATATAATTCTTGGCCCAGAGATATTAGATGCGGACGTTCGAGACTATTTTAAAAAAAAACACAACGGGCAAACCCCTGGCATAGCCTGCGGGGTTATGAGGAAAACTGGGAATATTGATTGCGGCGTACTGCTGGTAAGCGACAAGGATCGCAGTCAAGGAGCGGACTATTTCATATTTATAAAAAATGCAAATACTACTCGCCCATCAATATCTCGTAGCGAAAGGATTGAATCAAAACCCAAGTATCCATTTACACGGATATTCGTCCATCTGCTACCACCCGGAGTGATTCCGGATCGAGAAACTGAGATTCCCGTGAAAATGGAATTCAGCGGAGTCGAAGTGGTATTTTTCGAAGAAAGCTCAATCGCTTATTTTTGGAATAAGGGGAAGATAAGGAAGGTCTATACGAGCGACTAGTGCAAAAGCAGAAGTGGGGGTACATTTTGACAATTGACAATTTCAGCAACACGGCAAAGACCGTCACCGCCACCAGCCCGGCGGGCAGGACGGCGATAGCGCCACATTGGACGCGAACCAGTTGAACCCCATTGCCGAACTTGATGGCGCGGGGAATGTCGTTTCCACGTTCGTGTATGGCACCAAGGCGAACGTGCCGGATTACATGGTCAAGGGGGGCGCGACGTATAGAATAATTTCCGACCACTTGGGCAGTCCGCGATTGGTGGTGGATTCCGCCACGGGAACCATCGTTCAAAGCATCACCTACGATGAATTCGGGATAGTGGTATCGGATTCCAATCCGGGGTTCGTACCTTTTGGATTTGCCGGTGGGCTGTACGATAGGGATACCGGTTTGGTTCGGTTCGGCACGAGGGATTATGAAGCTCAATCGGGAAGGTGGACAAGCAAGGATCCAATTGGGTTCAGCGGAAGAAGCGCAAATCTTTATGGCTATGGGGTCAATGACCCAATAAATGTCGTTGATTTGGATGGCTTGAAAATTGACTGGGGTAATTACGTTTTACTTAATCCGGCAGTTAGAGAGAATCTTATTAAGTTAAACAAGGAAATAATAAAAATGGGGGTCCCTGATGAATGTTTTACACTTAAAGTCACCGGTGGAGACAGATACATTGATGAAACGGGTAATGTCCGGTCGGCTACCGATGATTCAATCGTAGAAGGCGCGGGCAAAACAAGTCCCCACCTCTATGAGAATGGCGCAAGGGCGGTGGATTTACATGTTTACGGCGTTTCGAACGACACATTTGATAAGGCATTGAAGAACACCGCGCTTTTGCCCCGCGCAACGCAAAGGGACTATCCAGACCACCACACGCATATTAATCTACCCAATTTGCAGAAGTATTATTTGTTTGACCTATAAGGGGTAATCATGAAACCAAGACTTTTCATCCTGCTAATGTGCATTGGCGTGGCAATTCAGGATAAGGCCTATGCGTTTGACAAAAAGGTGGTATTGCCAAAAGAATTGAAAGCAATCGCCAAGGAAAACGACTGTGAGGAGATAGAAGATTTCTTTGATGTGCCAGGTAAGATAAGCCCTTCCTATGTATATGGGTATGTACAAGGACCCAAGGAAGATAGTGCTGTCTTTTGGTGCAAAAAAGATGCTGGAGGCGTCAGAAGGTATTTCTTAATTGTTAATATAAAAGACCGGTTTCATGACTTAGCCCAATGTCCGCGGAAGATTGCATGGATTAATCCTGCCAAAGGGCTATCAGTGTTTTATGATGGGAAAACTACTTTTAAAGGGTTTGTGTATTTAGATGATCCAACGCGAAAAGTTGTGCCGAATGAAATGCTCAAGCACAATGCTATATTGAGCGAATATGATGGAGTGGAGGAAATGTTTTACTGCCACGAAGGGAAATGGTTGGTAAGGCAGAGGGATTGACTTATTGGCGAGGGTGAAAAAAGGGGGGGGGGATTTTCTATATGAAACAGGTGAAGCTGTAGACTTTTCTTGGGACAAAAACCCGGGATTAAGGGAAAGGCGCAAAGATGTTGAGAGATTTCTTAAGGATTCTGGATTCGTATATGGTCAAGAAGAAATGACCCATTTTCATCTACAAAGCCGTCCAGGAAAGGGAGATGCTACAGTGTTCGCCACAGGTATTAGGTAATCCATAATGACGAGAATAATTACTTTCTTCTCTATTTCTCTACTATGGCTCTATGTCTCCTTCTCATTTGCGGAGACTGAAGTCGCCAAGCATTTGAGTCGCTTTCTTTTGGATAGGTATCCAACTTACGAGATATTAACTGGGGATAATTTGAACAAAGGAGTCAGTAACTACTATAATGAGAAGTATAGAGGCCAGCATCCGGGTTATGCATGCGGCCAGTTTCGCGGCGCAAGCGGTTCTGATTGCGGAGTGTTGCTCATTGAGAAGGGGAAGTCCAGCGAAGGAGTAAAACTATTGCTAATTATCAGTAACATCAATTTGCCCCATCCGTACGTCAGCTATCGGGAAGATTATGGAAACAATAATTATTACAATAACTATACTTTTATTCGTTTTTTGGTAAAAGGAGTCATTCCCGACAGAGAAACTGGGATTCCAGTAGAAATGCCGGGTGACGGAATTGAAGTCGTATTATACGGAAAAAGCTCAATTGCATATTTCTGGGATGGTGCAGGGGATTCGAAAGCCGGTTCCCGTCCGCGAGCTGGCGAGCGGCAATGGACAGGACGTCCATTGAGCCTCGATTCCGAAGTTGGACTATAAAACCAGCATTATTTCCGTCTCCCTGCACAACATTTTGCCCTCATGAAGTCGTGGCGGTTCCCAACTTCGGAGAAGTTGGGAATAGGCAGGATTTTA
>JAHFEI010000115.1 GCA_023248615.1 Nitrospinales bacterium
GACATCCATTGGGCCATGCTCCATTATTTATGTTTACCTCAATGTCGGAGATGGGGGTTATGCAAAGGTCCCATTGCAAAGGGGAGGAAATATTTACTTCCAAGGTTGCTTGATGTTCGACATCAAATTAGTCTTATTTCTTTTGCGATTCCCCTTCGGAATAGCGGTGCAGGTGTATCTCCACCTTGTTTTCCAAACCGGCGTAATATCCGCGTAGCACTTCCAGCACCTCCGGCCTGCTGAATTCGGACGACACCGGCTCGCCATCCGAAAGCATCTTCCGTAACTTGGTGCCGGAGAGGAGTATGCGGTCATCCTTCCCGTGCGGACAGGTTCGCATGGAGGCCATCCCCTCGCACTTCCGGCAAAAGAAAGTCCAGTCGATTTTCAGCGGCACGGTCTCCAGCGAATTTTTTGGAATCTCGTCGAAAATATCCTGCGCATCAAACGGGCCGTAGTACTCCCCCACCCCGGCGTGGTCGCGCCCTATGATAAGGTGTGAGCATCCGAAGTTCTGCCGGAACAACGCATGCAACAGCGCCTCTCGCGGGCCTGCATAACGCATATCCAGCGGGTATCCGCCCATCAGGTAGGTGTCCTTCACAAAATATTTTTCGGTCAGCACGTTAATCGCCTTCACACGCACGTCCGCCGGAATATCCCCTTCCTTCAGTTTCCCGATAAGCTGGTGGATGAAAACGCCGTCGGTTATTTCTATGGCGACCTTCGCCAAGTACTCGTGCGACCTGTGCATCGGGTTCCTCAGTTGCAACGCCGCAACAGTTTTCCAGCCTTTTTGCGCGAACAGCCTCCTACTCTCATTGGGCCGCATGTACAAGCCGGGGAAATCGGCAGGGAAATGCCCCTCGCTGAAAACCTTTACAGGGCCTGCGATATTTATCGGCTTTTGGCCCATAGTAACGGCAACGCCCGGATGTGCCTTATCGTTGGTGCGGAAAACCTGCTTGCACTCGTGCTCCAAGTCCGGCTCATATTTTTCCGCCACCCTCATGCTTCCCATCAGCGCACCGGATTCATCGTCCACCAGCGCCACTTCCTCGTTTTTCTTTATCGCCGCCGCCACTTCCCTGCTCACTGACAAAGTAATCGGGATGGGCCAAAAAAGCCCGTCGGCCATCTTGTATTTTTCGCAAACGCCTTTCCAGTCGCGTTTCCCCATAAACCCGTCAAGCGGGGTAAATGCCCCTATCCCCATCATTATCAGGTCGCACGTCTCACGCGATTGCATCCGCACCTGCTGCATTTTTGCGGCTCTTGCTTTTTCCTTCTGTAACTTAGCCCCTGCGAGAAGAAGCGGTTTCAGTTTATTGCCACCGTGCGGGTTCACTAGCCTGGACATATGCAACCTCCCTTGGTTATCAACGTTATTGCCTGTTCCTTCCAGCCGCTACGGAAAATACCATCGCCGCGGCCCGGTACATCATGTGCGAGAATTTTGAAAACGGCATGTAAGCCAGAAGGAAAAAAATAAGCGTAAGGTGCATGAAATAAACCGTGTACGCCATGCCAGGCATATCCGCCAGCCGCGCCAGTTCAGACCCTATGCCGGTAAGTATGGTTAGGTACAGCGCGAGGATGAATGTCCAATCATAATAGGTGGCGCTCCCCGTTTCCCCCTTGCCGAAAATCCGCCGCAACACCACCCACGTAACTCCGGCAAATGCCGCAACGGCCCCTAAGTTGCCCAGCATTTTCACAGGGTCCAGCAGGTGCAACGGCGTTTGCCTATCGAGGACGTAGTGGTAGGCCATCACCATGTTCGTCGTGATGAACAGGGCGATGAAACCGAAAAAAAACAGCATGTGTCCCCACCTGCGCTGGCTGTTGGCTTCGCACTTGGCAAACTTTTTGTGGAAAATTATTTCAACCACGGTGTCCTTCACCGCCGCCATCATGTCGGCGTCCCTAGGCAATGGTGAAAGCCTTTCCATCCCTTTCCAGAATTTTTTGATGCTGAGGAAAGATGCTGTCACCGCAAAAATCCCTACCGGCACGAACACCGAATCTATAAGCCATATCGGAAAAAGTTTTGAGTAGGTGATTGTCCCTTCCGGCAGGGCCAGCCCACCGCTTGACGCCAAAACCAGAAGAAGGATGGCAACGGGAACAGCCAGTATCGGCAACAGCCATGCCGGGACGGAAAGCATGCTACCCATCACCTGCGGCACGGCAAGCTGGCGGAAGCTGGCATTCCGCACGGCCGCCAGCACATCTGCCGGCTTTGCGCCACGCGGACAGTTCGCTGTGCAGTCGCCGCAGTTGTGGCACAGCCATACGTCCGGGCTATACACCAGTTGGTCTGCCGCCCCCCACTGCGCCAGCATCATTTCCTTGCGCGGGAAAGGATGGTCGTCCGGCGTGACGTTGCAGACCACGGAGCAGGTGGCGCACTGGTAGCATTTCTTCAGGTCGCCGCCGCCATTTTTTTTCAGTTCGGCTATAAAAGCCAAATCCGGCTCTATGAATCCGCCGCTATCCACCATTCCCTCCGTGTCCCTATTCCGCAAATTCCTTGAACGGGTTCGGCCCCATCGCGTCTATTTTTTCCATGAAGTCCCCGATAATTTCCCCAAGGCGCGTATAGTCGTTGATTGCCAACTGCTCAAACTGCACACGCTCCGGCTCTATCATCATCCGCCCCAACGTCTCCCCCAGCTTTCCCATCCGCTCCTTCGCTAGTTCGCTCCCTTTCATGTTGTGGCACTGGTAATCCTCGCCGTACTGGCAACCGAACAAAAGCACGCCGTCTATCCCTTTCGAGAACGCGTCGTTCAGCCACACCATGCTAAGCGAGCCAAGGCACCGTAGGCTGATAAGCCGGATGTGCGGGCTAAGCCTCACGCGTGTAAGGCCCGCCATATCGAACGCAGGCAACGAATCGTTTTCGCACGCAAACACCAGCACACGCGGCCTTTCCTCCTCTTCCGGTGGGATGCTTATGGCCCGTATCATCGAGCTGACCATATCCACATGGAAGTCGTCAAAAGAAATAATCCTTTGCGGACAGGCTCCCATGCATGTGCCACACCTGCGGCATCGCAACGGGTTGGGAAGCGGCGTCCCCTTTTCGTCCTCATCGTACATCCCGTAGGGGCATTCTTCCGTACAACGCTTGCACTGCGTGCATGATTCGAACTTGATGCGCGGGTAACTGGTATCGCCGGAGCGTGGCTGCACCGACTTCCCGACAGACGAAAGCTCTACACACTGTATCGCCTTCAGCGCCGCCCCCTCGGCATCCGTCCGCGCCATCGCCGAATCCATCGGCTGCCGCACCGCGCCTGCGGCGTAGATGCCTGTGCGCCGCGTTTCGTAAGGGAAGCAGATGAAGTGCGAATCCGGAAACCCGTAGTTGAGTTCCGGAAGCTCCGGCCCCTGCCGATAATCCAGTTTCAGTGCGCCACCGTTTTTCGCGGCCGTCTCCATCCCGGCGGCAAGCACCACCAAATCCACTTTTACTTTTATGTCCACGCCCAGCAATGTCCGGCAGGCGGTAACGGAAACGCTACCGTCATCCATCGGTTCCACTGCGGCAATATCCGCCTTTGTCAGGAATACGCCGTCATCGTCCTGCATTTTTTTATAGAAATGCTCGTACCTGCCGGGAGTGCGCATATCCTTGTAGAAAATGTAGGCCTTCGCCTGCGGGTTTGCGTTACGCACGTATGCCGCCTGTTTCAGCGAGGTCATGCAACAAAACGACGAGCAGTACGGCAGGTGATCCTTGTCGCGGGAACCGGCGCACTGCAAAAAGGCGACGCTTAATGCCTCTTTACCGTCAGACGGGCGGCGGATAATGCCGGAGACGGACATTTCCTCGAACTGCGCGTTCGTTACCACGTTGGGCGAACGCCCATAGCCAAGATGCCCCAGCTTTTCCGGGCTGTACGGCTTGAACCCGGTGGACTGCACCACCGCCCCCACCCTGAACTTTTCCACGCCACCGGCGGCAGAGACCGTAACATCGAAAAGCCCCGGCTGGCCGGAAATATTTTCCACCTGCGCGGAGGTTATCACCCGTATCCGCTTTTCATTTTTTACCTCTTCGATATTTTCATTGATGCCGGTTTCTTCCGGCTCCTCGTACGGGGCGTTGCGTGGAAACCGTTTATGGAGCTTGCGTAAAAAACCGCCCAACTGTGCGTCTTTTTCCACCAGCACCACGTTGCTCCCCGCTCGAGCCGCCGCAAGTGATGCGGAAATACCGGCAATGCCGCCGCCGACAACCAGCACGGTCTTCTCCAGCTTCTCTATAAACGGTGTGGGAGTTTCCGTTTTTTGCGCCTTAACAATTCCCATCCTCAACAGGTCTTCCGCCAGCAACTGGGTATCCTCGTCCTTAGGCTCGCTCACCCACGCGCAACCCTCACGCAGGTTTACGCGCTCCACCTTCACGCCATGGCCGAAATTAAACCGCTCCGCCAGCGTGCGCATGGAACAGGCGGCAATAAGCAGGCTACCCGCCCCCGCCGCCACGTCGTCCGCGATAATCTTTAGCCCCTGCTCACCGCAAAAAAACGGGTGATGCCTCGGCTCCGGCAGGCCCGATGCCACCGGGACTTTTGCCAGCCGCGCCACGTCTACCGCTTCGCCTATCCCGCAACCGGTGCAGATATACGGACGTATTGCGCCTTGGGTCATACGCCGCCACCGGACGCAAAAGTTTTAATGGCGGTTGCCGCCGCATCCATAAGCGACGTGGTGACGTCAGCCGGATTTTTCGCAACGCCTGTGGCGAAAATTCCCGGCGGCAATTTCCAGTCCGCGATAAACCCGTCCGCATCCCGCGCCAACGGAAAACCGTTTCCCGCGTTGTTCGGCTCCATCCCCGTAGCAAGCACCAGCATATCCACCCGGTACGATTTTTTGCCGCCACCGAAAATATCTTCCGCAGTTACCAGCACATCCCCGGTAGCGGCGTCTTCCGCAACCTTCGCAACCTTCCCCTTAATGAAGGAGATGCTCGTGTCCTTCGCAACCTTGGCATAGAACGCTTCGTACTTGCCGGGAGTGCGGATATCTATGTAAAAAATAGTCGCCTTGGAATCGGGATACAACTCACGCAGGTAGGTGGCCTGCTTCAGCGACGCAAGGCAACAAACGGATGAGCAGTAGGAAAGGTGATTTTCATCACGCGAACCGGCACACTGCACGAACGCGATATTTTTTACTTCCTTCCCGTCCGATGGGCGCACTATCTTCCCCGCAGTCGGGCCGGATAGTGACGCCATACGCTCCATCATCAGGTTGTTTATCACGTTTTTCACCTTGCCGAAGCCGAGGTTGCCTATTCTCGCGGCATCGTACGGTTTCCAGCCAGTCGCATACACCACGCCGGACGCTTCCACCGTCATGGCCGCCACTTTCGCATTGAGATTGATGGCTCCGTACTCGCAAACATCGGCACACTTTGCGCACTTCGTCCCCTTGCACACACCGGCATCTATGGCGTAACGCGCCGGGTAAGCCATAGGGTGGCGCAGGTAGATGGCTTTTGTCTCCGACATCCCCATGTTGAAGTCGTCCACCCGCGTCTCTGGGCAGGCCGCCGTACACTTGCCGCAGGAAGTGCAGTCGGCGTTAACAAGCTCCGCCGCCATGTTAAGCGCTATCTTAAAATCGCCGCTTGCGCCGGAAACCGATTCCACCGCCGCCCCGGTTATGACACGTATTTTCGGGTTCGTGCGGATGCGCCGGAAGTTTATCTCCATCCCGCACAGGGGCGAGCACAGCTTCGGGAAGTAGCGATGCATCATAAAAACCCTGCCGCCGAGCCACGGCTCTTTTTCCACCAGCACTACATCGGCTCCGGTGTCCGCCGCCTCCAGCGCTACGGTTATCCCGCTTATGCCGCCGCCGATTACGGCTATGGGCTTTTTGCGCACGGGTGTTACCAATGGATACCTCCGCTTATGTCCGCCAAACCAAGTTGTCGCGCGGGACAGGTCGCGCCACACGGCATAAAATCACTTCTCGGAAACGAGTTGCTTGTACTCCCTTTTAAACACTTTCCATTCGCCGGTTTTGGGATCGAACCTGGAGTTTACGAAACATCTCCAGTTGTCATCGTCCAGCGCCATGTGGTCGCCCCGGTAGTAATAGCCGGGATAGCGGGTTTCCTCGCGGAACAGGATATGGCGAGCGTGCGCTTCCGCCGCCCATACGCGGTGGTAGTTTTCCCATGCCCGCAACAGCTCGTGCAAGTCGGCGGCACCCAGCTTTGCCCCGTCCTCTTTCAGCACCGCCAGCTGTTTCAGCCCCTCGTCCAGCATCGTCTTGCTTGTCATGTACCATGTGGAAACGCCGCCCACATATTCATCCATCAGCTTTTGCAGGCGGAGTTGGTACATCTTCGGCTTGATGTATTCCGGGTTGATGTCCGGCGCAGTGGTGTACTTGCTGTGTTCGGCGAAAACTTCCATCGGCCTGAAAATTTCGTACGCCAAATCGTCGCTAGATTCCTTTATGGACGGCTTGTAACCCTTGTGGTCCAACACCCACTGCACCATCGACTTGGCCGCTATCCGCCCTTCCGCATGGGAGCCGGAAGAGAACTTGTGGCCGGATGCGCCCACGCCGTCGCCAGCGGTGAACAGCCCTTTCACCGTCGTCATCCTGTTGTAGCCCCAACACCATTCCTTCGGCGCGAAATCTTCCGGCCCGCTGACCCACAGCCCCGCACAACCTGCGTGGGAGCCGAGCAGGTACGGCTCGGAAGGCATTATCTCGGAAGGCGTCTTGTCCGGCTC